>JAAANX010000146.1 GCA_009909085.1 Cyanobacteria bacterium GSL.Bin1
GGTAGCCAGTACCCTCGAAGAACGGGGAGCTTTAGACTACACAGTTATTGTTGCCGCCAACGCCAGTGACCCAGCGACGCTACAATATCTTGCCCCTTACGCCGGTGCTGCGATCGCGGAGTACTTTATGTATCAGGGTAAGGCAACCTTAGTTATTTACGATGACTTAACTAAGCAAGCGCAAGCCTACCGTCAATTGTCGCTTCTCCTCCGCCGTCCGCCCGGTCGGGAAGCGTATCCCGGAGATGTTTTCTATCTCCACTCCCGCTTGTTAGAACGGGCAGCAAAACTCAACGAAGAGTTGGGGGAAGGCAGTATGACCGCACTGCCCATCATTGAAACTCAAGCGGGTGACGTTTCGGCGTACATTCCCACGAATGTGATTTCGATTACTGACGGACAGATTTTCTTGTCTTCAGACTTATTCAACTCCGGTTTCCGTCCAGCCATTAATGTCGGGATTTCCGTTTCCCGTGTGGGTTCATCCGCGCAAATCAAAGCAATGAAGCAAGTTGCCGGAAAACTAAAGCTAGAACTAGCGCAGTTTGCTGAACTCGAAGCCTTTGCTCAGTTTGCATCTGACTTAGACCAAGCCACTCAAAAACAACTGGCCCGGGGTCAACGCTTACGGGAAATGCTCAAACAGCCCCAAAACTCTCCTTTGTCGGTGAGCGAACAAATTGCAGTAGTTTATTCCGGCATTAATGGTTATCTCGATGATCTGCCAGTGGAAAAAGTAACCGACTTTGTGCAAGGGTTGCGGGAATATGTGACCAATAGCAAGCCTGAGTTTGCGGAAGTGATTAGTTCTGAGAAGAAGCTGGTGGAAAAAGCAGAAAACCTGCTTAAAGAAGCAATTTCTGAGTACAAAGAAACCTTCAAAGCCTCCATGTAAGTTTTCATGAGGAGGAGACCACGGGAAACGGCGACAGGGTGAAAAGGAGTTTAAATTAAATCTACTCCTTTTCCTCCCAACTCCCCCTCTCTCCCTCTCTACCAATAGAGGATTAAAAGAAAAAATTATGGCAAACTTAAAAGAAATTCGCGATCGCATTGATTCGGTGAAAAACACCCGTAAAATTACTGAAGCGATGCGCCTGGTTGCAGCCGCAAAAGTGCGACGGGCACAAGAGCAAGTCAGCTCCACTCGTCCCTTTGCTGACCGTCTAGCGCAAGTCCTATATAATCTGCAAACCCGCCTCCGTTTTGAAGATGTTGATCTACCACTACTTGACAACCGAGAAGTTAAGTCAGTGGGATTATTGGTTGTTTCGGGTGATCGGGGTTTATGTGGTGCTTATAATGCCAACGTTATTAAGCGAGCCCGTCAACGGGCACAGGAACTCGAAGCAGAAGGCATCGATTACAAATACATTTTAGTCGGAACTAAAGCCAGTCAGTTTTTCAAACGTCGTCAGGCGCCTGTTGAGGGGACTTACACTAACTTGGAACAAATTCCTACCGCAGAAGAAGCGTCCACTATTGCTGACGAACTTCTTTCCTTGTTCTTATCAGAAACCGTTGATCGCGTCGAACTAATTTATACAAAATTTGTTTCTTTAATTAGTTCTCGTCCGGTTGTTCAAACTTTACTCCCCTTGGATCCGCAAGGCTTGGAAGTCTCCGATGACGAAATTTTCCGTCTAACGACCAAAGGAGGAGACTTTCAGGTAGAACGGGAAAAAATTGAGAGCGAAACCCGGACCCAAACCTATCCTCGGGACATGTTATTTGAACAGGATCCGGTTCAAATCCTGGATGCTCTTTTACCCCTCTATCTGAATAATCAGTTATTGCGAGCCTTGCAAGAATCAGCCGCCAGTGAGCTAGCATCACGGATGACCGCCATGAACAACGCGAGTGATAACGCAACTGAATTAATTAAAACTTTGACCTTGTCTTATAACAAAGCCCGTCAAGCTGCCATTACCCAAGAAATTTTAGAGGTTGTTGCCGGAGCTGAAGCACTCGGTTAATCTCATTTGATCGGACTCTAAATCTTCCTCTCTCCTTCGGGGAGAGGTTGTTTGATTTTAAAGCTTCAACCTAAAAATAAATTATGATCACCACTCCTGATCTCAGGAGTTTTTTATTGGCTGCTTGCTAAACAGCAACTAAGATCGGGAATTGCTGTGTCATGTTATACAATTAGTAAGGCAGTCATTGGATTTGGCTCCTCAATTTTAACCTTCAAGAAACTCGATCCCTGCCAATCTGCCCGCAGCAGAGCTTGACAGTTTTCAAAAAAGAGGGATACAATGGGGTGCTGTTGACTCAAAAATAGATGACAGTAAATATAGCATTAAATTAGGAATTGTCCAAGGCTGACTCATGCCCACAATCCAACAACTCATTCGCAAAGAACGGTCAAAATTAACGCAAAAGACAAAATCGCCCGCTCTGAAACAGTGTCCCCAACGGCGAGGAGTGTGTACGCGGGTTTATACCGCAACGCCGAAAAAACCCAACTCTGCCTTGCGTAAAGTAGCAAGAGTCCGCCTGACCTCTGGCTATGAAGTGACTGCCTATATTCCTGGGATCGGTCACAACCTACAAGAGCATTCAGTGGTTCTCATTCGCGGTGGACGGGTTAAAGATTTACCCGGAGTTCGCTACCACATTGTTCGGGGGACTCTCGATACTACAGGAGTCAAAGATCGTCGTCAAGGGCGTTCCAAATATGGAACCAAACGCCCAAAAGAATAAGCTAAATTTTAGGAAGCTCGCTTATGTCTCGTCGGAGTAACGTCAAAAAAGGTCCAGTTCCTCCCGATCCAGTTTATAATAGCCGTCTCGTGAGTATGATGATTCGGCGTTTAATGATGGATGGGAAAAAATCAGTTGCCTCACGAATCTTATACGATGCCTTTAAGCTCGTAGAAGAAAAAACTAACAGTGATCCTCTAGAAACGTTTGAGCAAGCAGTGCGTAATGTCACGCCACTCGTCCAAGTTAAAGCCAGACGGGTCGGTGGTGCTACCTATCAAGTGCCGATGGAAGTGCGCCCGGAAAGAGGAACCAGCCTTGCTTTGCGTTGGTTATCTCAGTATAGTCGCAGTCGTTCTGGCAAAACCATGGCGATTCGATTTGCCAACGAAATTATTGATGCGGCAAATGAAACGGGTAGCACCATTCGCAAACGGGAAGAAACTCATAAAATGGCAGAAGCCAACAAAGCCTTTGCTCACTACCGCTACTAAAGGAAAAACAGCAGTGGAAATGCTTGACGGGCGGTGGAAATGTAAAAAAAGTTATAAAATTGTAAACAGCCAAAAAATGTATATAAAAAGCAGCACTGCTCAAATAAGGAGGTCGCTATGGCACGTACTATTCCCCTAGAACGAGTCCGCAATATCGGAATCGCTGCCCATATTGATGCCGGGAAGACAACGACAACCGAACGCATCTTATATTACTCAGGGGTTGCGCATAAACTGGGGGAAGTTCATGATGGAAATGCGGTTATGGATTGGATGTCTCAAGAAAGAGAACGAGGCATCACCATTACTGCAGCAGCAATTAGTACCAGCTGGCTCGATAACAAAATTAATATTATCGATACCCCGGGTCACGTGGATTTCACCATCGAAGTAGAACGTTCCATGCGAGTGTTAGACGGGGTGATTACGGTTCTGTGTTCTGTGGGAGGCGTGCAACCCCAAACCGAAACGGTATGGCGACAAGCCGAACGCTACAGTGTGCCCAGAATTGTCTTTGTTAACAAGATGGATCGCACCGGTGCTAACTTCTATAAAGTTTATGAACAATTGCGCGATCGGCTGCGTTGCAATGCGGTTCCCATTCAACTGCCCATTGGTGCTGAGAGTGACTTTTTAGGACTCGTTGACCTCGTGGGAATGAAGGCTTACATCTACAACAATGACTTGGGAACGGATATTGAAATCACCGAAATTCCTGAGGAGATGATGGAGCTAGCTCAAGAGTATCGTGCCAAGCTTGTAGAAGCAGTTGCAGAAACGGATGAAGAACTTCTTGAAAAATATCTTGCTGAAGAAACCTTAAGTGAGGAAGAAATCCGCAGTGGACTGCGTAAAGGAACCTTAAACCGAGAAATTGTTCCCATGTTATGCGGGTCGGCGTTCAAGAATAAAGGTGTACAGCTTTTATTGAACGCAGTGGTGGATTATCTCCCGGCGCCAACAGAAGTCCCTCCCATTGAAGGGGTACTCCCAGATGGTACGGAAGCCACTCGTCCTTCTAGCGATGACGAACCGTTAGCAGCCTTGGCATTTAAAGTGGCAGCGGATCCGTATGGTCGGTTAACCTTTGTGCGGATTTACTCAGGAGTGCTGCAGAAAGGCAGTTATGTTTATAACGCCACTAAGGATAAAAAAGAACGCCTCTCGCGCTTGATTGTGATGAAATCCAATGATCGGATTGAAGTGGATGAGCTCAGAGCAGGGGAACTTGGCGCGATCGTGGGCTTGAAAAATACAACCACTGGGGATACCCTTTGTGATGAAAATAACCCCATTATTTTAGAGTCCATTTTCATTCCCGAACCGGTTATTTCTGTGGCGGTTGAGCCAAAAACTAAGGCAGACATGGAGAAACTCTCCAAAGCCCTGCAAGCACTAGCGGACGAAGACCCGACTTTTCGGGTGACCACTGATCCAGAAACGAATCAAACGGTCATTGCTGGCATGGGAGAACTCCACCTGGAAATTCTCGTGGATCGGATGTTACGGGAGTATAAAGTTGAAGCGAATATTGGTCAGCCTCAAGTTGCTTATCGCGAAACCATTCGCCAACCAGGAAATGCGGAAGGGAAATTCATTCGTCAAAGCGGCGGTAAAGGACAATATGGTCATGTTGTCTTAGAAGTGGAACCTGGAGAACCAGGGACTGGTTTTGAATTTACTTCTAAAATTGTCGGTGGGGTCATTCCAAAAGAATACATTCCTTCAGTGGAAGAAGGGATCAAAGAAACCTGTGAATCTGGTATATTAGCAGGTTATCCCCTGATTGATTTGAAAGTCAGATTAGTTGATGGGTCTTACCATGATGTGGACTCCTCAGAAATGGCTTTCAAAATAGCCGGTTCGATGGGGATTCGCGCAGCAGTGAAGAAAGCTAGCCCAGCCTTGCTAGAGCCAATGATGAAGGTGGAAGTTGAAGTTCCTGAAGATTTCTTAGGGGACGTTATGGGTGACCTCAACTCTCGTCGCGGTCAAATCGGTAATATGAATACCGAAGATGGGATTGCCAAAATTTCGGCAGAAGTCCCACTCGCGGAGATGTTTGGTTATGCTACTGACATCCGCTCGAAAACGCAAGGTCGAGGCATCTTTACGATGGAATTCAGTCACTATGCTGAAGTTCCCAATCATGTTGCTGAAGCCGTCATTGCCAAAACTCAAGGGAACGCATAAATAGGATATTTTAAGGAAGAATTGACTCATGGCACGCGAAAAATTTGAACGTACAAAAGATCACGCCAACATTGGCACAATTGGTCATGTTGACCACGGTAAAACCACATTAACGGCCGCTTTGACCCTAACTTTATCCTATTCGGGTCGGGCAAAAGCACGGAAATACGAGGATATTGATGCGGCTCCTGAAGAAAAAGCACGAGGAATTACCATCAACACCGCTCATGTGGAGTATGAAACGGATCAGCGCCACTATGCCCATGTGGATTGCCCAGGACACGCTGACTATGTCAAAAACATGATCACTGGCGCGGCTCAGATGGATGGTGCAATTCTCGTGGTCTCTGCTGCGGATGGTCCCATGCCCCAAACTCGTGAGCACATTCTGCTGGCTCGTCAGGTCGGAATTTCTAATTTGGTGGTTTTCTTGAACAAAGTGGACCAGGTAGACGACGAAGAACTTTTAGAATTAGTAGAGCTAGAAGTGCGGGAGCTCCTAAGCGAGTACGATTTTCCTGGAGATGAGATTCCAATCATCGCCGGTTCAGCGTTAATGGCAGTGGAAGCCTTAACTAACAAACCCGACATTGCTAAAGGAGATAATGAGTGGGTTGATAAAATCTACGATTTAATGGATGCAGTAGATGAATATATTCCCACCCCAGAACGAGATATCGATAAGCCCTTCTTGATGGCAGTTGAAGACGTCTTCTCCATTACCGGTCGGGGAACGGTTGCAACCGGTCGGATTGAGCGCGGTAAGGTCAAAGTAGGAGAAGAAGTGGAAATTGTCGGGATCCACGATACCCGTAAAAGTACAGTGACTGGCGTGGAAATGTTCCAGAAAACTCTTGATGAAGGGATGGCTGGTGACAATGTTGGAATTCTTCTCCGGGGGATCCAGAAAGAGGACATTGAGCGCGGCATGGTATTGGCAAAGCCGGGCTCAATTACCCCTCATACCCAGTTTGAAGCTGAGGTTTATGTCTTGAAAAAAGAAGAAGGCGGTCGTCACACCCCTTTCTTTCCCAACTACCGCCCTCAGTTTTACGTGCGGACGACTGATGTAACGGGCACAATTACTGCATTTACTGCTGATGATGGGAGTGCAGCAGAAATGGTTATGCCCGGCGATCGCGTCAAAATGACCGTAGAACTCATTAACCCCGTTGCGATTGAACAAGGAATGCGCTTTGCGATTCGTGAAGGCGGTCGCACCATTGGTGCTGGCGTTGTTTCCAAAATCGTGAAATAGCTCACTTATAGAACCTCCTTCGAGCAGCAGTGGAAATCTCCCTGTTGCTCTTTATCTTGGCTTTAATCGCCCAACTATTCTGAACCTCGACAACTCAATTCATTTGAACTATGGCAACTATCCAGCAGCAAAAAATTCGGATTCGTCTCAAAGGATTTGATCGGCGTTTACTTGATACCTCCTGCGACAAAATTGTAGAAACAGCAAAGCGCACCGATGCCAATGCCGTGGGACCGATTCCCCTCCCCACAAAACGGAAAATTTATTGTGTTTTGCGCTCTCCCCACGTGAATAAAGACTCTCGGGAACACTTTGAAACGCGGACGCACCGCCGAATTATTGATATTTATCAACCGTCTTCTAAGACCATTGATGCATTGATGAAGCTTGACCTCCCGGCAGGCGTTGATATTGAAGTGAAATTGTAATTTCATCTTGTTGTCGCCCTCTTTTAGGGGTGACACCGGCTTAGACAATGCAAGGAAAAAGCTGGCCCATTGCTAATTTACCGCGCTTAGACGAAAGCACCCGATCGCGCCTGGAAGCCCTAGGAATTCATACCACACAGGACTTGTTACAAAAAGCGCAAACCGCAGTCGAAAAAAGCGCGATCGCGCAACAGCTGCAACTCAAACCGCAACAGATTAATAAATGGCTGATTATGGCAGATTTAGCCCGAGTTGAGAGTGTGGGCTGTGAATATTGCGGATTACTTCTCCATGCGGGAATCGCTTCGATTTCCCAGTTGAGTCAAATGCATCCGCAAAAACTGCATCGGCAAATTCTACGCTTACAGGTCTCTCTCTTCAAGCGCAAAGACTGTTGTCCACCGGTGGAAACCGTTCAAAAATGGATTATTGATGCGCGTCAGCTTGCGCGATCGCGGTAAAATCATGATGTCTTTAAACTTCATGAATGGTTATGGTAGATTCCCCTCGTCGTTTATTAGTTACAGGTGGCGCAGGCTTCATTGGCTCCAATTTTGTTCACTATTGGCTGAGCCATTACCCGAATGATACAGTTCTTGTGCTGGATGCCCTGACTTATGCGGGAAATCGGAATAACTTAAACGATATACAGTCCCATCCCAATTTTTATTTTGTCCAAGGGGAGATCAGCGATCGCGCTTTGGTGGATACTCTTCTCCAAGACTACCAGATTAATACCATTGCTCATTTTGCTGCGGAATCCCATGTTGACCGGTCAATTTTAGCCCCTGATCGTTTCATCCAAACGAACGTTATCGGAACGTTTACCCTCCTTGAAGCCTTTCGTCACTATTACCCCCAAATTGAAGGCACTGGACGATTTCTCCACGTCTCCACAGACGAAGTATATGGGACATTAGAGCCAACTGATCCACCGTTTCGAGAAACAACCCCCTACGCTCCAAATAGCCCTTATTCTGCCTCAAAAGCCGGGAGTGACCACCTGGTTCGTGCCTACTACCACACTTATCAACTCCCGACCTTAATTACTAACTGTTCTAATAACTATGGTCCGTATCATTATCCGGAAAAACTCATTCCGTTGATCTGTATTAATATCCTTTTAGGAAAAACGTTACCGGTTTATGGCGATGGTCAAAATGTTCGCGATTGGCTGTATGTTGTGGATCATTGTCGGGCTTTAGACACCGTTCTCCATAATGGGCAACCTGGCGAAACGTATAATATCGGCGGCAATAATGAAGTGAAAAATATTGACTTAGTTCAAATCTTGTGCCAACTCATGGATGAACTAGCGCCAAGTCTTCCTGTTTCCCCTGCTCAAAACTTAATCACTTTTGTTAAAGACCGTCCGGGACATGATCGCCGTTATGCCATTGATGCCAGTAAAATAAAAAGAGAGTTAGGTTGGCAACCGTCAGTAACCGTAGAAGAAGGATTGCGCGAAACCGTTGCCTGGTATCTCAACCATCGTCAGTGGTGGGAACCCTTATTATCAGAAGAATATCAGGCGTATTATCAACAAGTGTATTCCTCTCTTTAATACCTTTTCGCTTCGCTGATTCCATTAGGAAAGTAGTGAGTGAATTGTGAAAATGCCCTAGTGAGTAATCGGTTCGGGAGAATGGGGTAAACAGATTAGATTTTCTTCCACCATTAAAATCTTCCCCTTTTGTCGGAGTTTGCCCATTAAGCGAGTAACAGTGACCCGAGTCGAGCCAATTGCACTACCCATTTGAGCATGAGTGAGGGGAAACGGTAAATAGTACCCTTGTTCAATTGGTTTTCCGTGTTCTTCCACCAAAAGGGTAATAAAACCAAGTAATCGGTCAATGGTCTGTCGTTGTCCGAGAGTACTGAGCCAAATTAATTTGCGCTGATGTTGAGCGCGAAAGGATTCTAAAATTTCTTGACGAAAATAGGGCCAAGTATCAAGCTCTTTCCAATACAACCAAATGACAGAAGTTGATTCGACATGAGCGTAGGCTTGCAGAGTATAAGGAGATTGAGAAACAATTTCAAAGGGTTGACCGCTACCCACAAAGCCCAAGAATGTTTCTTCGGCTTCGGCTAGATTTTTCGATGAGGTGCGGTTATCTTGAGAAACTCCTGCTAAACGAATCACTCCTCGTTCAACTAAATATAATAATCCTGCACGGGCAGGAATCCGCTCATCTTTACTAAAGGTACGTTCTCGATAATGGGTTTGTGCCCAATCGGCAATTCTTTGCCACATGACAAAGGGACGATTCGTGTCAGAAGAAGGAGAAGGGTACATTAGATTTACTGATGTTTACTTTTAACGCTATGGTCTGAAAAATTTGCGTTGCGCCCGTATAAAAATATACATCAAAATTAAGATCTTAGTCAACAGAGGTATTGTCATTGATCTCTTTTAAGTGCTTACTTGTAGAAAGTATTTTTTTTGCTTTAAGTCAATTAAATATAAAACAAGTAGCTATAACTAATAATAATTTTAATCACATTTATTCAACGCTTCGTTTGCAAAAAAACCGGTTGAACTATCGTAGCGCGATCGCGCTCTCTTTGGCGGGAAAACAGTCCAATTTGGCTTGTCAAATTGCCTCATCGCTAGTAGACAGATTAAAACGGAAAATTAGCCCGAATTTGGTTCAGATCCAAGTTACTCCTCCGGCTTGGATCGAGTTTAGACTCACAGAATATGCAATTCAGCAATGGCTAGAAGACGGTTTTCAGGAAATCAGCACCAATTTTTACCGGGGAATACTTGACTCTGCTTCTGGGCCAGAGACGATGCAGTCATTGCCTCAATACGTGCGCGATCGGTGCTGGCAGCTTTTACAACTAGGTCTTAAAGACAACTTAATTTCTCTTCGAGATCCAACCCAGACCTGGAAAATCGTTTCCTTATCCCATCAAAATCTCTTGCTAGGAGATGATTGGCAACTCCTTTATCATCTAATTGCGACTCGGGATGGCTTGGAACAATTGTCTTCTTCTCAGCAAAAGGAAAAGCTTGCTCATTACCTCAGTCGAGCTTTTCTGGAGTTTCATTGCCACTGCCAACTGTTTAACCGTCAACAACCTAATTTTCATCAAATTGCAGTGATTCGCTTTTCTGCAATTGCCATCACCGAAAGACTTCTCTTTCAGCTGGGTTATTAACTAGTCTTCCTTTAATTGTAAAGTATTTTTTTCAGCAACTGCCAACTGTTGTTCTAAATCTTGAGTCGAAGAAAGTAAGTCACTTAATCCCTGAATTAAATCTTCTAAATCTTGGCGCAATTCAGGATTGCCAGTCAATTGGTCAAGGTCAGAGGTGATTTTTTGAGTATTTTCAAAGGTGGCTCGAGCTGAGTCCAAAGTTTGTTGCAGCAAGACTAAGTTTTCTTTACTATTCAACGTTTTTGAGGCCTGTTTGATATTTTCAGACGCCTCTGCTGCATTAGCCGTTAAAGTCTCTAAATTATTCACCATTTCTTGGACATCGGCCTCTTCTAAATCCCGATTAAACTTGACTAAAGTCGGGTTAAGGATCTGTACTAACCGATTTAACTCCCGACTCGTTTCGCTAATTTCTGACAGTGCAATGGTGACATTATCTTGATTAGTAATCACCAAACGGTTAACATTATTAATTAATTCTTCCGTTTGCGCTGCCGTCACGGCTAATTGTTCTCCTGTTTCTTCTGTTGTTGCCGTTAAAACCTTTAATTGTTCAGTGACAATTCCTGAAATTTGAGTTAACTGTTCACTCACTTCTGCAATCCCATCCGTAGCATTTTTAGCACTCCTGGTCAGTGCCTTAATATTATTAAATAGTTCAGGGTCGCTAATTAAGTCAGCAGCTTGAGAGGTATTACGGATTAAGACATCAACACTAGCACCGACTTCCCCCTGAACTCTATCGTTTTCACAAACCACAATTTGGGAATTACAATTTTTACTCAGCGGGTTAATATTGGCTTGGTCAGAGGCTAATTGCACTTGGGGATAAATATCAATTGAAGTTTCCCCAATTAATCCAGATTGGTTGGCTTCGACTAATAAATTTTCTCTCGGAATACTCAGATCAACTCGATTAATTTGAATTTCAATATCAACCCCATTCGCATTCGGATTAATACTCACTACTTCACCAACATTCACACCGCGATAGCGGACAGGTGAACCAGCAATGACTCGATTCGCATCCCGAAAAGCAACGGTAATATTGTAACTGGTTTGTCCAAGTCTAAACCCTCTCAACCAAATAAAAAGGCCCCCAAATAAAATAAAACCTAAGAGAATCAGTAAACCGACAGAACCTTCTCGAATCGTACGCGATCGCATATTTATGTCCTTAGTTTAATTGCAATTAATTTAATCCCCAATGACACGAATGGGTCCCTCTACACTAGCACTAAAAAATTGTCGCACCATGGGATGATCTGTTGTATCAATCTCATTAACATTGCCCTGCCACTGGACTTTACCACCGTATAGAAAAACCACACGATCAGCAGTGCGGCGAATCGTACTATCTTGATGGCTCACCATAATATAGGTTCCGCATCCAGTATTAGTATCTTGCAATTGACGGACTAAGTCTTCAATCACTGTTGAAGCAATCGGATCCAATCCTGCTGTCGGTTCATCATATAAAATAGCAGCAGGGCAGCTATCAGGATCATCGGGATTCGACATAATCGCTCGGGCAAAACTCACTCGTTTTTTCATGCCTCCCGAAAGTTGTGCCGGTGAAAGATCGGCAGTTTCAGGTAAACCAACCATTTCTAGTTTTTCTTCCACTAATTTCCGAATTTTCTTCCGAGGTAAGCGTGAATTTTGATAAAGATAAAAACCAACATTTTCATCAACCGTTAGGGAATCAAAGAGGGCTGCGTGTTGAAAAACCATGCTAATATTCATGTCATCATCATGCTCTTCAATTAACCCGTTTCTCTCCTTGCCTTTCACATAAACTTTTCCTCGATCTGGGGCTAATAAACCGGCAATGATCCTAAGGATTGTTGATTTTCCTGTTCCAGAAGGACCAATAATAACCAGGGCCTCTCCTTCGTAAATTGCTAAATCAACTTGATCGAGAATAACATTTTTGCCAAAGGTCTTAGTAATCCCTTTTAATTCAATTAATGGGGCGATTGCTAAGGAGTTTTCTTTTGTCGCAACAATTTCACTCATAACAATAGATTAGCCGATAAATTTAAAGTACTTTAAACCTTCTTGAATTCCTGCTGCATAATGTTGGCTGGCAAAATAACGATAGTCAGTTTTATTCCTTTTATACCATTCTCGGAGTTCAGGTTGGGCATTTCCGACTAAAATTCCGCGGGGTTGTCCGGTGTCAAAAAGAGCGATATCATTGCCCGAATCTCCACAAACAACGGTTTTAAAGTCACTGATTTGCCACTTGTTTTGCAACAACTTAACGGCTAATCCTTTATCAGCTTGCTGAGGAATAATATCTAAGTCTTTGCTACCGCTATAAATTAGTTTAATTTCTAAAGGAACATTGCTTAGTTTTTTTTCTAACTGTTGAATGATTGTTTGCGCTGTCTCAGAGGAGAGATGAAAACTAACTTTAAACTGCCCTTGTTCGGAGGGGGATTGCGGGATGAGCTCGGGAAATTGTTGAGTAATTGTTAAAATCTTGTCTGGTTGCCAATTTTGAGACAAGAGATTGACCCAATCTTGATCCATTTGTTCTGTTTCAAGGTCAAGATAAACTTCTGTTCCAACCGCAGCAATCAAGGCATCGGGAGGAATTAAAGATTTTTCTGTCTTCAGTTTCTTATATAAAAATAGAGATCGTCCCGTTGCATAAACTACTTTTGCACCGTGTTCTTCTCGCTTTTGCTGTAAAATTCGATTCAATTGTTGTAGGGCTTGATCGTCACCAATCAAGGTATTATCCAGGTCGCTAATAAATAAAAATTGATCCATTTGTTTTTACCAAAATAATCGGGAGAGAATCGTCAAGAACTAAAGCAAAAAACAAGGTTATCAAAACGTTATGATTAAACTAGAAAAGGGTTAAGATAAATTTTATTATTAACCATTCTTTGTTATATTTAATTTACAATTAATTGCAAGTGATTCGGATATCAATAGTGAGTTCGAGACTGACAATGATCTCATGGGAAGAGAGGTGAGGCGAATGAAAAACTGGTGGCAAAACACTTTTCCAGACGGGCAAAAAATGTTACCTGTATCCAACTCTCAAGGTGAATTTCATCATCTTGCTTATGGGGAAAGAGGTGAGGGACCGCCGATTATTTTTTTACATGGTATTGGAAGTTGGAGTTATAGTTGGCGACGACTGATTCCGATTTTAGCTCAGCAGTTTCGGGTCATTGCGTTTGATGCAACGGGACACGGTTTCTCTGATAAGCCGTCTCGCTGGAAAATTACCCAGTTACAGCAAGAGTTACCGCAAGTGATTGCAGCGTTATGTGATGAACCGGCAACGATCATTGCTCAATCTTTAGGCGGATTAGTCACCTTAGCAGCGGCGCTTGATTATCCCCAACATTTTGCCCGTTTGGTGTTGATTAATGCGGCAATCTTTCCCGAAGCGTTACCCAGCCTTAGTATGCGTTTTCTGGCGAAAATTCCGTTGGGAGTCGTCAGAGAAATTGATCAATCTCGTTTGGTGAAACCCTTAGCCCCTATTGTGCGAGAGGCAGTGCGGTTTGCGCGTCGGGAGGTGGTCGCCACCCCAGCCATGAGTCGGTATGAAGATGTTTATGCCTTGACTTATCCGTTTATTGAAAATCCGGGCGCGATCGCGCACTTTACTCAGACCTTACAACAAGCCGCCCGAGAAATTGAATGCCTCGAACGCCAAGAACCAAACTTGATTAGTTATGTACAAGACAATTTGTCCCAGATTCTCTGTCCCACGCTGATTTTATGGGGGGATTGCGATCGTTGGTTTCCTCTTGCCCATGGAGAAGCGTTGCAGGAACGTCTGCCTAATTCACGCTTAGAAATTCTGGAAAATTGTGGACATGACGCGATCGCCTGTGCCTCGGAACAGATTGAACAGAAGATCATCCAGTTTTTACAGGAGCAAGTCACTCCGCCAGTGACCCCTTAGACCCTTTCGCCAGTGAGGCTAAACGCTCTAACTTCTGTAATTTTTACAGGAACTGCTTGGCCCCGCAATTGTTCAATATCGCCGGCAAAGAATGTTAAGCGGTTAGTGCGCGTCCGTCCCATCACTTGAGAGGAATCTTTAGGATTTTGTCCTTCTACTAACACTTCTTCGGTGCGGTACAGGTAACGGCGCGATCGCGCTGCTGCTTTCGTGGAAACGAGATGATTTAACCGTTGTAAGCGGTCACTTTTCACTTCATCACTGAGTTGATTCTCCCATTTGGCGGCTGGCGTTCCCGGACGCGGAGAATAAGCAGCGGTATTTAACTGGTCAAATTCAATATCTTCCACTAGCTGCAAGGTATTTTGAAACTGTTCTTCGGTTTCTCCGGGAAACCCAACAATGGCATCAGCACTAATGGCAGCATCCGGGAGATAGTGACGAATTTTATCGACAATGCGGCGGTATTTCTCATGGGTATATCCCCGAGACATCGCCTTCAGCACTTCATTATCTCCTGACTGAAACGGAATATGAAAATGCTCGCATACCTTGGGCAACTCGGCACAAGCCCGAATCAAACGTTCTGTAAAATAACGAGGATGACTGGTGGCAAAGCGAATGCGCTCAATTCCCGGAACATCGTGAACGTAATAAAGTAAATCAGTCAAAGTATGCTTATGTCGTCCTTCTGGCGTCGAACCCGGCAAATCTCGCCCATAAGCATCAATATTTTGCCCTAACAGCGTCACTTCCTGATATCCCTGTTTGCCTAAGAGAACCATTTCGTCCCGAATTGCTTCTGGTGTCCGTGATTGTTCCACACCCCGGACATTGGGAACAACACAATAGCTACAACGCTCATTACAACCGTAAATAACATTCACCCAAGCACTAATCTCACTATCTCGCCGCGGCTTGGTAATATCTTCCATGATATAGATGGGTTCAGTGGCCACCACCTGGTTCCCTTCCTGAACTTGTTCGAGCAAATCCCCAAGGCGGTTGGCATGTTGTGGACCCATCACTAAATCTAATTCGGGAACCCGCCTTAATAACTTTTCTCCTTCTTGTTGGGCGACGCAGCCAGCAACAATTAGGGTTAATTCAGCGCTACTTTGTTTGCGTTTGGCCTGTCGTCCGAGATAAGAATAAACTTTTTGTTCAGCGTTATCACGAATCGTGCAAGTATTATAAACTACAACATCAGCCAGATAAGGATCAGCTTCAGCTTGATAACCCATTGCGTCTAAAATTCCTGCCATGCGTTCGGAGTCAGCTTTATTCATCTGACAACCAAACGTAGTGATGTGATAACGACGGGGGGGGATTGAGGTCATGGTTCGCAATTGAGCTTCTAGAAGAAAAAATCAGTTCAACGATGTATCTCGCATATCGTATGTTAGCGCATTGGAAACGTTTGATGATTAAGCAGTGTAAAGTTCGTTTTTGCCAGCAGCATCATTGCTAATTTCATTCGCATTGGTTTCCTAAAACAGGGAGATTAAACTAGAAAAGCATTGCTTTATTTGCCGAGACTCCTATGCAGCCTGTTGATTTAACCACTCTGCGAGCCGTTTGCGCTGATTTACGAGCCTTTTGGTTACCTGCTCGTTTAGAACAAGTCTATCAGCGCGATCGCGCCACCATTGCCTTAGCCCTACGCACCCTGAAAGGACGAGACTGGTTAACCCTCTCCTGGCATCCCCAAGCAGCCAGAATTTGTCTGGATGATGCCCCACCCCGCACCCCGGATACCTTTACTTTCAGTGATCAATTGCGTCACCAACTGCAAGGATTAGCTTTAACGGCCATTCCCCTGATTTCTCCCTGGGAGCGGGTCATTGATTTCCAATTTGCCCCTCGCCCCGGTGACGAGCCATTATGGCATCTCTACGCAGAAATTATGGGGAAATACAGCAATGTCATTCTCACCGATACCAACCAACAAATTATCACCGCCGCCCATCAAGTTAGCCCGGAAAAATCGAGTTTGCGCCCCATTCAAACCGGACAACCCTACGAACCGCCACCCGCCCTCACAGGCAATATTCCTAGTCGCGAGGAATCCCAGGACAGTTGGCAAGAACGAGTGGGGTTAATTCCCGGTGAACTAAAACGACAACTGCTCAAAACTTATCGTGGGTTAGGACCAAATCTGGTCACTGCGATGATCCAACGCGCCGGTTTAAATCCCCAACAAACCACAGATACTTTAACTCAAGAAAACTGGCAAACCCTATTTCAAGTGTGGCAAGAGTGGTTAGAGATTCTGGAAACAGAAACGTTTCAACCCGGATGGACAGAAAACGGATTCACGGTTCTCGGTTGGGGGAGGAGGGAACCGGTTGCTTCGGTGCACGTTCTCCTGAAAACCTACTACACCGAACAACTCAACCAACAGTCTTTCCAGCAACTTCATCATCAACTGCTACAAAAAGTAAGTAGCTTGATCAAAAAACAACGCCAGAAACAACAAACGTTTCAGGAACGCCTTAAACAGTCAGAGGATGCCGAAGTTGAACGCCAACGGGGAGACTTACTGATGGCATATTCCTATCAATGGAAACTGGGATCATCCGCGATTGAATTACCTGACTTTGAAACCGATGAACGGGTCAAAATTCCCTTAAACCCAGAAAAAAATGCCGTGCAGAATGCGCAAGCCTACTATAAACGTCATCAAAAGTTGAAACGGGCTCGTCAAGCAGTGGCCCCTCTCCTCGCGGAAACAGACAAAGAAATTCAGTATCTCCAACAAGTAGAAGCGGCCTTAAACCAGTTAGACGGTTACCAAAAAGAAGAAGATTTACAAACCTTGAAAGAAATTCAAGAAGAGTTGATTGAACAGGGTTATATTATCCCGCAACGAGAACGCGCCAGTACGGAACAAGCACAACCGATTACTTACCAGACGCCCAGTGGGTATGAAGTTTTAGTGGGACGGAATAATCGGCAAAATGATCAACTGACATTTCGCACAGCAGTGGATTATGATTTATGGTTCCATTCACAAGAAATTCCCGGTAGTCATATTTTGTTGCGATTACCGCCAGGAGCAGTTCCTGACGAAAATGATTTACAGTTTGTTGCCAATGTAGCAGCGTACTATTCTCGCGCCCGAGAAAGTCAGCAAGTGCCGGTTATTTATACAAAACCAAAGTACGTTTATAAACCGAAAGGGGCAAAACCAGGGATGGCCCTCTATGATCATGAGACCGTAATTTGGGGGTATCCAGCAACAGTGGCTGAATAAAACTTGAACTAGCGTTAGTCTAAAATCATCGTTTTAGTGCATCATTCAGGTATGATTTCCCAATTATTAGCACTTTACCTCCGACTAGGAGCTGGGATTTTTCTGGGTTGGCTGTTGGGGTGTTATTTAACCAAAAATGTCCCGAATTTATTAGGGAAGTTCCTCTTTTATTGCGGTGTTCCCATCGGAATTGTAGCCTTTCTTCGTCAAGCTGATTTATCCGGCAATATTTGGCTGTCTCCGATTATCGCTTGGAGCGCGATCGCGCTGGGCGCCTTTTCCGCTTGGCTCTACTTAAAACTCTTTATCAGTAATGATTCTGTCAAACAAACCTTTCAAGGCAGCTTCTTGCTGACCTCAATGTTTGGGAACACGGGTTATTTGGGCTATCCGATTATTCTGGCAATGGTGGGTGAAAAATATTTTGGTTGGGCAGTGTTTTATGATTTGCTAGGAACCACTATCGGTGCCTATGGGTTAGGAGCCTTATTGGGCAATCATTTCAGTGAATTGGCAATCTCTTCTTCCAACCAACAACAAAAATTAAGCAATTTGGTTGTCCCCATCTTCGCTAATCCGCCTCTCTGGGGGCTAATTTTAGGGTTAGGGTTACGTCAATTCACCTTTCCCCCCTTCGTTGAAACCAGTTTACACAACATCGGCTGGGGAGTGATTAGTTTATCTCTGGTGTTAATTGGAATGCGCCTGAGTCAGTTAACGTCATGGCGTCATGTTCCCGTCGCCTCAGCCAGTTTAGCTCTGAAAATGCTATTTGTGCCTTTGACCCTAGGACTGCTCATTTCCAGCTTGAATTTAGCCACCCAAGCCCAACAGGTGATGATTTTACAAATGGCGATGCCCCCTGCCTTTGCCACCTTAGTGATTTCTGAAACTTATCAATTAGACTACGAATTAACTGTGACCACGGTTGCCACCGGTTCCATTGGCTTATTAGCGATCTTACCTTTTTGGTTATTCTTGTTGGGGAACTGAAGCAAGGCTAAGCTCTGCCGGCAAGGATTTCAAGCGTAACCTTTTATACAAAACTGCTTCAATCGAGCTGCCATGAGTTCTATAATGGTTGGGCAAAATCTTATGATTTACTTTTATGTCTTTATTTGACTGGTTTGCCAATCGTCGAAAATCAGAACCTGACCTTAAACAAGCCCCAGAACGAGAAATTGCGGATGGTTTGTGGAGTAAATGCGAATCTTGTGGGGTACTCGCTTATACCAAAGACTTACAAGCCAATCATTTTGTCTGTAGTGAATGTAATCATCATTTGCGGGTGGATAGCAATGAACGCATTCGTCAGTTAATTGATCCCGAAACATGGCAACCTTTAAACGAACAATTACAACCCGTTGATCCCCTTAATTTCAGTGATCGTAAAGCTTATGTGGATCGCCTCAAAGAAGCCCAAGAAAAAACTCACCTCACCGAAGGGGTGCAAACGGGTGTCGGGTTAATGGATGGACTGCCAGTTGCCCTTGGGGTGATGGACTTCCGTTTTATGGGCGGCAGTATGGGATCTGTCGTCGGCGAAAAAATTTGTCGTCTTGTAGAATATGCCACGGAACAAGCCTTTCCCTTAGTCATTATCTGTGCCTCTGGCGGGGCAAGAATGCAAGAAGGAATGCTCAGTTTGATGCAGATGGCAAAGATTTCTGGAGCGCTACAACGTCATCGTGAAGCCGGTTTACTCTATATTCCGGTTCTCACACATCCCACCACCGGCGGTGTCACTGCCAGTTTTGCCATGCTTGGTGATGTTACTCTCGCGGAACCGAAAGCGACCATTGGTTTTGCGGGACGACGCGTGATTGAACAAACCTTACGAGAAAAACTCCCCGAAGGCTTCCAAACGTCAGAATATTTACTCCAACATGGCTTCGTTGATGCCATTATCAATCGCTTTCAACTGAAAAAAACGATCGCGCAACTGATTTGTTTACACCAACCCTACTTCCCGACCTTCGCGACACCAGCAACTGCCTAGCCTTGGCGCTATAAAGGAGAGCCTTCAATAATCCATTCGGAGGCTCTTTCTCCCAAATCAAGGGGAATATTTACCGCCTTTCCTAAACGAGGACGTTCCTTGGTTTTCTGAATAAATGCTTTGACTTGCGCGGTGCTTCCCCAGGCTTCTAAGTAACTCGCAACGGCATTCAAATGCTCTAGATACTCGATTTCATCCAAGGGAAAAGAGGCTTGTTCGAGATACCGCCACATCACTTGCAGATAGATTTTATCCCGAAAGCGACGTAACTGCACATCAAAGGAATAGCCCCATTTACTTAAAATCAGTTGTTGCAGTTCTTGTCCCGTCATAAAACCGTGACCAACTTCGACAAGCTCAGTTTCCGTGAGCAATGACCAGTTACGGGTAATCATTACCAATAACTAAGAATATCTATTAATCCTACATGATTAACCGCTAAAAATGGATCTGGCTGAGAATATAACGCAACCGATCATAATCGTCTTTCAACAAGGTGCTTAATTTGCGTCCCGCTTGGACTAACCACTCTCGATCAGCTTGACGCAGCCGATAAATTTCTCTCAACACGGCTGCCAGTAGGGAATCCACAGGAACGGTATTCACGTCTAAAAGAGTGCGAAGAAAATCCAATTCTTCAGTAAAGCGGATGATCTCACTCGTCTGGCAATGATAAACCCCTTGGTGAACTTGGGGCGGACGCGGGGGCAGATACTGATAACATCGTCCTCCCTTTCGTCCATTACCATTATTCCCGGGTTCGGCGGTGAAAAAGCCCAGCATCGATACCCGAAATTCTGTTTTCAACATGGCAAAGATTTGGGGCTGTTCTTCTCGTAAATCCTGCAACGATAAACCGAGTGCCCGGGCACGATGCACAGAATCAATCGGTGTCGTGGTTACATAAGTGACCACTGCTAGCACTTCATTCCCGGTTTCTTCATCAAACGATTTCACCCAACTTCCAAACGGGGGCATGACGGGAAAAGAAAGGTCTTCCGGTTCCAAACACTGTGCCAAAAAATCAGTGGTGCTAGTTTCAATCACCTCGGCAAAGTGATTGGGATGCCGGTTATCGGTGGAAAATTGTGGAAGAGGAATCCGCATTTATGCCCCCTAATCGTCGTGCTTATTTCTTGCGACCTTTGCGAGGCTGGACTTCTTCTAATTCAGATAGGCGAAAGGTAACGAGTTTATCCCAGTTTCCCCCTTCAAATAAAACCGCTGCATTATCATCGGTAATGCGTTGCACTAACCCTTCAAAGCGATAATAGATATCGTCAACATTGGTCACACTTACTTTACTTCCCGGTAAAATCATCGGTATTTTTCCTAAACTCGTTTTTCCATGAATATTAACTAATAGCTTACCAAACAGTAGAGTACGCTTCTAACGCACCCTACCGAAATTTTTGCTTTCAAATTTACACGGTCTGGGCTTCACTTAAACCGGGGTAAGCGACACGCGTTCCCCCTAAGCCACAGTAGCCATTCGGATTTTTGGCTAAATATTGCTGATGGTAGTCTTCGGCATAATAAAATTCTGGAGCGTCAACAATTTCTGTGGTGATATTGCCGTAGCCTTTTGCCATCAGTGCTTTTTGATAGGCATCTTTCGAGGCTTCTGCTAAGCGACGCTGTTCCTCGTTATAAACATAAATCCCAGAACGGTACTGCGTTCCCACGTCATTGCCCTGACGCATCCCTTGCGTGGGATCATGGCTTTCCCAGAACGTCTTTAACAGGGTTTCATAACTAATGGTTTTAGGATCGTAAACGACTCGCACTACTTCATTATGTCCGGTCATGCCACTACAAACTTCTTGATAAGTTGGGTTTGGGGTCATGCCTCCAGCGTAACCTACCGCAGTGCTGTAAACGCCAGACAGTTGCCAAAATGCTTTTTCTGCCCCCCAAAAACAACCCATGCCAAATAAGGCAAGTGCCATGCCTTCGGGAAAAGGAGGTTGAATGGGATGACCATTAACATAGTGTTGATTAGTAATCGGCATCGCTTCATTGCGCCCGGCTAACGCTTCCTCACGATTAGGAAGACTGAGTTTTTTTCCGAAACCGAATAGACCCATAAGATTCATTTTGCTTAAGATTGGTTTGCATCTCTATTGTGACTTATGTTTTTCTAACCCTTGTCAACCATTAGACTTAAACAATAGTGACGTAGAAGAACAAGGCAAAGACCTCTGTTTGCGCGTTGGTGTTCGTAATGGCGGTTGTTCGGGAATGTCGTATCTGATGGACTTTGAAGATCCGAATAATGTTCGAGAGGATGATGAGGTCTTCGATTATGATGGTTTTAAGATTATCTGTGACCCCAAGAGTTTACTCTACATTTACGGATTACAACTCGATTATAGTAATGCTTTAATTGGCGGTGGCTTCCAATTTACTAACCCCAACGCCTCCCAAACCTGCGGTTGTGGCAAGTCTTTTGGTGTATAAATCCATTTTTTGCTAAAGTATCATCTGGGCAGACAAGGCGAATTGTCTGCTCTTTGGTATTTAGGAGCAAGGCAAAGGATGAGTGAATCGATTAATGAGTTATATGATCAAGGCTTAGAAAAGTATCAAGCAGGTGAACCCATTGAGGATTTAATTAGTTATTTTCGGGATTTGCGCGATCGCGCCCCCAAAAATTCTGCCGTCTGGTGTAGTCTGGCTTGGCTGTATTTACTCGCGGATAAACCCAATTCTGCCCTGAAAGCGGCTCAAAAAAGCGTTAAACTCGATAAACAAGCGCCACAAGCTCGAATTAATCTCGCGATCGCGCTGCTAGAAGCTGGTAAATCCGGGGTTCGGGAACAAATCGATGCTGCCCAAGAAGTGATTGGGATGAGTTCACAACTGCGTGAGGAAGTGATTAAAAATTTAGACGATGGCTTGGCCAAAAAACCGGACTGGAAAGCGGTG
>JAAANX010000147.1 GCA_009909085.1 Cyanobacteria bacterium GSL.Bin1
AATTGCCATCCTCCTCTAACAAAAGTTACACTTTGTTAAATAATCTTCAGTTTTTTTCAGAACTTGTTAACAGCGAAGGAAAGCAAATCTAAATTGTTCTCCCCGTTGGCGGTAAGTTCGGTACAAAAAAAGAATGATGTAAAATTTTTGTAAATGTTGGCTCTCATTTATTAAAGGAGGAGCGTAGTCGATGGGACTACCTTGGTATCGAGTTCATACGGTTGTTTTAAATGATCCAGGACGGCTGATTTCCGTCCATTTAATGCACACCGCTTTAGTTGCGGGTTGGGCGGGATCAATGGCGTTGTTTGAATTGGCAACGTTTGATCCCAGTGATCCTGTATTAAACCCCATGTGGCGTCAAGGGATGTTTGTTCTACCCTTTATGACCCGTTTGGGAGTCACTGAATCGTGGGGGGGCTGGAGCGTTACTGGCGCAACCGCAGTTGACCCCGGCTTCTGGTCTTTTGAGGGCGTCGCGATCGCGCACATTGTCCTCTCCGGATTACTCTTTTTAGCAGCGTGCTGGCACTGGGTTTATTGGGACTTAGACCTGTTCTATGATCCTCGTACTGGCGAACCTGCCCTTGATCTCCCGAAAATGTTTGGGATTCACTTATTCTTATCGGGGCTCCTTTGCTTCGGTTTTGGCGCCTTTCACCTCACAGGCTTATTCGGTCCGGGAATGTGGGTGTCTGACCCCTACGGGCTGACGGGGCACGTGCAGCCGGTTGCCCCAGAGTGGGGACCCGAAGGGTTTAACCCCTTTAACGCTGGAGGGGTGGTTGCTCACCATATTGCCGCCGGAATCGTGGGCATCATCGCTGGAATTTTCCACTTAGCGGTGCGTCCGCCCCAACGGCTCTACCGTGCATTACGGATGGGGAACATTGAAACGGTTCTCTCTAGCAGTATTGCAGCAGTCTTCTTCGCGGCGTTCGTTGTTGCGGGAACCATGTGGTATGGCAGCGCGACAACGCCAATTGAATTATTTGGTCCCACCCGTTATCAATGGGATCAGGGCTATTTTCAAGAAGAAATTGACCGTCGGGTCAATAGCTACATGGCAGAAGGCTACAGCCGGTCTGAGGCCTGGTCACAAGTTCCCGAAAAACTGGCCTTCTATGACTATGTTGGGAACAATCCCTCCAAAGGTGGTTTGTTCCGGGTTGGTCCGATGAACCAGGGAGACGGTTTAGCCCAAGCTTGGTTAGGACACCCGGTGTTTAAAGATGCAGAAGGTCGCGAACTAGCAGTTCGTCGTCTGCCGAACTTCTTTGAAACCTTCCCCGTTGTTTTAGAAGATGAAAATGGTGTAGTTCGTGCGGATATCCCCTTCCGTCGGGCGGAATCCAAATACAGTATTGAACAAATGGGTGTAACGGTGAGTTTCTTTGGCGGTGCCCTTGATGGTCAAACCTTTGAAGATCCGGCCCAAGTGAAAAAATACGCACGGAAAGCTCAACTTGGAGAAGTGTTCTCCTTTGACCGGGCAACCTTGGGCTCTGACGGGGTATTCCGCACCAGTCCTCGCGGTTGGTTTACCTTTGGTCATGCGGTGTTTGCTCTAATTTTCTTCTTCGGTCACATTTGGCATGGTTCGCGGACGCTCTATCGCGATGTTTTTGCCGGTGTAGAAGCCGATTTAGAAGAACAAGTGGAATGGGGTGCATTCCAGAAAGTGGGTGACAAAACCACTCGTAACCCCAACCGTGCTTAAAGTCAGTTAGAGACAATTAGGTTTTCCCAGGCGAGAGGGAAGTCAAAGATTACGCCTTCCGAAACCGCGGAATGAGGAGGGACCCTGCGCGGGTTTCCCGCGCAAAGGAACGCCCGACGATGCGGTGCCGCTTTCCAACTGGAATCGAATTCCAGTTGGGTCGGCACGGAAGGCGCCTGTCCTCACTAAAGCTCCGGTGACCGTTGGTCATTCTTCTCTCTCGCAATTTTTGTATTTGCTGTTAGACTGTTAGGTGAAGGGATCAGGAAAATTTAAGATTATGGAAGCTGTTGCATATATCCTTATATTGGCTTGCGCGATCGGGGTTTTATTCTTCGCGATCGCGTTTCGTGAACCACCCCGCATTAATAAATAATTGAGACAGTTAAGCTCAATACAGAAACTGAACCATACTATTGCTATCCCTTGCTTTAAAAAGGAATGGCAGGGTGGTTCAGTTTTGATACAGTTTATCCAATTGACTTCTTAAATAAAGGAACGAAAAATCAGTTATAATAGAGTGTCTGTACCATATTTTTACTCAGTAAACTTAAGTGTACATCTGATTTGAGGAATAACTATCAACACAACGGAGATCAAAACATAGGAATCGAAACACACATGGTCAGTCAGAACGCAACATCGAATCGAGACATTGGTTTTACTCATGAGGATTTTGCTGCCCTCCTAGACGAATACGATTATCACTTTAATCCCGGTGATATTGTTCCTGGCGTTGTCTTTAGCGTCGAACCCCGTGGAGCATTGATTGACATTGGCGCCAAAACTGCCGCATATATTCCCATTCAGGAAATGTCAATTAATCGTGTTGAGGAGCCGGATGAAGTTCTCCAACCGGAGGAAACAAGGGAATTTTTTATTCTGACTGACGAGAATGAAGACGGTCAATTAACACTTTCCATTCGTCGTATCGAATATATGCGCGCTTGGGAGCGGGTACGCCAATTACAAGCAGAAGATGCAACCGTGCGCTCAGGCGTATTTGCCACCAATCGCGGGGGGGCTTTAGTCCGGATTGAAGGATTGAGAGGATTTATTCCTGGCTCTCACATCAGTACTCGTCAACCGAAAGAAGATTTAGTCGCGCAAGATTTGCCCCTAAAATTCCTAGAAGTGGACGAAGAACGGAATCGTCTTGTGCTTAGCCATCGCCGGGCATTAGTGGAACGGAAGATGAGCGGCTTGAAAGTGGGAGAAGTGGTCATTGGCTCGGTTCGGGGAATCAAACCCTATGGTGCGTTTATTGATATTGGTGGGGTCAGTGGTTTACTCCACATTTCTGAAATTTCCCACGATCATATTGATACGCCCAGTAGCGTCTTTGATATCAATGATGAGCTGAAAGTGATGATCATTGACTTAGATGCCGAACGAGGACGAATTTCTCTTTCTACAAAACAGTTAGAGCCGATTGCGGGTGCGATGCTCAATAACCGTGAGTTAGTCTTTGAACAAGCCGATAAGATGGCACAGCGGTTCCGCCGTAAGCTGCAATATCAAACCCAAGGCTTAGCGAGTGAAGATATTGAAGCAAAACTCAACGAAGAGTTTGGTCCAATTGGTCAACGTCCGGGTGAAACCAAAGAAGCCGAAATAACCGAAACTGAAGCAATAGCAGAGAATACGGTAGAGACAGCAACTGAAACCGAAGCAGTGGCAACGGAAGAAGAAGCCAGTGTCACTGAAGAAGCAACCTCTGCTGGGGAAACAGTTGAAGACGCAACAGAAGAAACCAGTGAAAATAACATTGAATCTTCCTCAGACGAAACCGAAGAGGAAGAAATTGTGTCTGCTGCGAACGAATAAGGTTAGCGCATGAAAGAATTGAAAAAAGGGGGCTTATGCCCTCTTTTTTAACTTTAAAAGGGCAAGGTTAGGGGCAATTTTCATCGTAACCGCTGACCTGGTATTGTGCAGCGAGTGATGTCAAATTCAAGCAAAGATTATCTGAGGGGGTCACTTGGTTACAATTTCTTGTCAAGAGTGTGAATTTGAGAATATTCAAGCCATTATTTTTGATAAAGATGGGACATTAGCTGATTCGGAAAAATTTTTACGGGAGTTAGGGCAAAAACGGGCTCGTTTGCTGGATGCCAAAATTCCAGGAGTCGGTGAACCCTTGTTAATGGCATTTGGGATTGAACAAGCCAGTCTTAATCCCGTGGGATTAATGGCGGTGGGCAGTCGCTATGAAAATGAGATTGCAGCGGCTGCCTATATTGCAGAAACCGGGCGCGGTTGGTTAGAGTCGTGCGCGATCGCGCAAGCGGCTTTTTCCGAAGCCGATGAGCATTTTACAGCCCATGCCGAAACTTCACCCCTTTTTAGCGGCTGTTTAGAGCAGTTACAAGCCTTCGCGCAAGCGGGACTCAAATTAGCCATTCTTTCTGCGGATACTCAAGACAGTGTGGAAACATTTATTACCCGTCATGAACTCTCCCCGTATATTCAGGTGGCAAAAGGAGTAACTGCCCAAGGATTACACAAGCCTGATCCGAAATTATTTTTACAGACCTGTGAGCAATTAGCAGTAGAACCGAAGGAAGTTTTAATGGTTGGCGATGCGCCCGGCGATATTGAAATGGCACAACAAGGCGGTGCTGCTGGCGCGATCGGGATTTGTTGGGAAAAACCCGAAGCGAGTCATTTAGAGGCGGCAGACTGCGCGATCGCGCAGCTTAATGAACTAAAAATCACCTAACCCTCCGATCAATATATGACGCATGACCAGCAATCTGATATAGTGGCTATGAACGAATAAAGGGAATAAAAATCAAAAAGACCCTGAAGTAGTAACCTGTATGATGGCAACCCAGTCAAAGCTGTTGCCTCTTTTTATAAAAGGCACAACTTCTGACCATTGGTTAAGGATTGTCCGTCCATAGAGGTTGCTCAGAAACAGTCAACTTTCGATTAGGAGGAAAAGTCAACTTGTCTAGTAAATATATTTTTAGTTCTGAATCGGTAACAGAAGGTCATCCTGATAAGGTTTGCGACCAAATTTCCGATACCATTCTCGACGCCTTGCTCACTGGAGACGATAAAAGTCGGGTGGCAGCAGAAGTCGTCGTCAACACTGGATTAGTGCTCGTGACAGGGGAAATTACCTCCAAGACGCAAGTGAACTTTGTGAACTTGGTTCGCGAAAAAATTAAAGAAATTGGTTATACCGATGCTGATAATGGCTTTTCTGCTGATAGCTGTGCCGTATTAGTTGCCCTTGATGAACAATCTCCCGACATTTCGCAAGGGGTAACTAGCGCTCAAGAAAGCCGTGACCTCAGTGATGACGAACTCGATCAAATTGGTGCGGGTGACCAAGGGTTAATGTTTGGGTTTGCTTGCAACGAAACCCCAGAATTAATGCCTCTCCCCATCAGCTTGTCTCACCGTTTAACTCGCCAGTTGGCAAAAGTTCGTCATAATGGCACCCTTGACTATCTCCGTCCCGATGGTAAGAGCCAAGTGAGTGTTGCTTACGAAGATGGTAAGCCGGTTCGGATCGACACAATTTTACTCTCCACCCAACATGATCCAGAAGTGGGCGGTAGCACGGATGAGAAAACCGTTCATGACAAAATTAAAGCGGATCTCTGGAAAGAAGTTGTGCTTCCCATTTTTGAAGACATTAACATCAAGCCGGATGAGAACACCAAATACTTAATGAACCCCACCGGTAAATTTGTGGTTGGTGGTCCCCAAGGGGATGCTGGTTTAACCGGACGGAAAATCATCGTTGACACCTATGGCGGTTATTCTCGTCATGGCGGTGGCGCGTTCTCTGGTAAGGATCCAACAAAAGTTGACCGCAGTGCTGCTTATGCAAGCCGTTATGTGGCGAAAAACATCGTTGCGGCTGGCTTAGCCGATAAGTGTGAAGTTCAACTTAGCTACGCGATCGGTGTTGCGCGTCCCACTAGTGTTTTTGTTGATACCTTTGGTACCGGTAAAGTTGACGAAGAAAAATTACTCGAAGTGATTCGCAAAAACTTTGAACTTCGTCCTGCTGGTATTATCCAAGACTTGAACTTACAGGAGCTGCCGAAGCAACGGGGCGGACGTTTCTATCAAGATACTGCAGCTTATGGTCACTTTGGACGTCCTGACCTTGATCTACCTTGGGAACGGACGGATAAAGCAGAAATCTTGAAACAAGCGCTCAAAGAAGTTGCTGCTGTCTAGATTTAGGTTAGTTTATTGCTCATTGACCCTTCTCTCTTATGGGAGAGGGGTTTTTTAGGTTAGTCGTTACGAAGGATCAACAACCCATTATCGAGATTTGGCAAGCTCATTTAGATATTTCTCCTCAGTTGGAAGCAGAATATTGGGCGATTTTGAATGCTGAGGAAAAACAACGGGCACATCGCTTTGTGAAGTCGCAGGATAAAACCCGCTTCATTGCAGGGCGAGGAATTTTGCGCTTGCTGCTAGGACAATACCTTAATTTAGCACCAGCAGCCATTGCATTTGACTATCTTTCTCAAGGAAAACCCATCCTAGGGAAAAAACACTGCGATCAAGCCCTGCAATTTAATGTTTCTCATTCTCACCATCTGGCACTGTATGTTATTTCTGACTCTGGTCAAAACGTTGGAATTGATTTAGAATTCATGCACCCTTTTCCCCAAGCATTATCTTTAGCCCGGCGTTTTTTTCAAGAACAAGAAGTTGCCTATTTAGTCTCACTTCCTCCCCCGATGCAAGAAGCAATGTTTTTCCGCTTATGGACAGCCAAAGAGGCGTATCTCAAAGCAACGGGAGAAGGGTTAAGCGGCTTACAAAATATAGAACTGGCCCTCAATCGGCAGTCTCAGCAGTTCGATGTTATGAGGAGTGCAGAAAAGGTTCATTTATACTCTTTTATCCCAGTGGATGATTTTGTGGCAACGGTTGCTTGTTTAACGCCACAAAGTAATCAAGGGCAAGGGCTTGATCCATCTAATAAATGGACAATTAGAGACCGAAAATTATGGGCTGAAAACATAGAGAGTCAGTTTGTTTTTCATAACTGGGATCAATAATTGAGAAGAGATCAATCCCCTCCAATCAAACTCCAAAATCTCGATGATTGTTTTTGATGAGCAAGGACAAACAGCACGATCGCGCAATTGAACCTTATATTTGAGTGACATCTTCCCATCGTTCATCCTACGGATAGAACGCGGGCTTCTCCATCTCGTTTCCGAGACTTCGCGTTTTTAAGTGAGGCGAGGCCCAACCCCACTTTCTTAATTAAAATTCCTGAG
>JAAANX010000148.1 GCA_009909085.1 Cyanobacteria bacterium GSL.Bin1
GCACTCGTCAAAAAGCGAAACGAGCTAGCATGGATGTGGCGTATTTGTTGCAAGTTCTTAACGCTTCGATTCCTTTATACTCTAACCTATTTGAGACCTAAATTTTCTTGCGCTTACCCTGAGCCCGAACCCAAGATTTAATTGCAGCCTATTACACGCCTGAATTAGGAATTCTACAAAATTTTATTCAGGATTACGATATTGATTTGATCTTAGTAAAAGATGGCGTTTTTAGTACTACTTATCTCCGAGAAAGTGAACCGAGTGATTGGTTAAGACAGTACCAACCGATTACGCAAACTGTCATCACCTCTCTCGAACAAGGAGAAATTCCGATTCTTTCTTCCTTACAGGGAGACTGTACCCTTTTTACTGAAAAAGATATCCAAGTTATCAGTGGAAGTTGTATTCTCTCGCGTTAAAAATTAGGGCCGTTGGAGTAATTTTGCTCGACTTTCATCGTAAACCACAGTCCACTCTTGATCTGTTGTTTTCTTTAAATGGGCTTCTAGCTTAGAAGAAGGATCAAAGAGAAAAACCGGCGATATTTGCTGTGGAATTTGAAATTGATAGGGATCAGAAACAAGTTGTAAATGAATCTCTGATGCCAGGAGATGGCTCAAGGATAAAATATTAACCACCGAGGTATCTGTGATCACTAAACTTGCTTCAGCCTGATTTATTAAACGAGCCACTTTCGGATAGTGTTCTGTAACATCATCATTTTTATTCCACCAGGTTTCAGCTTGGGAATTAACGGCACAAGAGATAATTCCAGCTGTAATTAAAAATGCCGTTACGCCTCGCCAAATCCAACGTTGCCAAACTCGTGTTTCTAGGGTAATTTTATAAGCTAACAAATGCGCGATCGCGAGTTCTAAACCAAGATAAGCGGGAAATAAATACCGGTTGCGAACAGACGCTTTTCCGCCCAAGAGAACATCTGGCAAAATAATGGCTAGGGCAGTGACGCCAGTGAAGCTAAGAATAAACCACCACGTTTGTTTTTTGGCATGGCGACAGAGGAAATAAAAGGCATAAATACTCAGCAAAACCAGAACAATATTCGCTGATCCTAAATCAACATCATGGAAAACACGATTGACTCCGCGAAACCAACGATCGACTAAAAACGAAAGGGGAACATCTTCTCCGACATCTGCCAAAATTTGATCGGGATAGGGAGAGTAAAGGAGGTACTCAATGATCACAATTCCCCAAGGAATAAAGGCGGCTAATCCTGCAAGTAATGCCAATAAATACTGCTTGATTTTACGGGTCAATTGAATTCCTTCTTCTCCCAAAATATAAATGCCATGAGCTAACATGACCCAAATAAAGAGTAAGTGTGAATAGAGTCCTAAGATTAAACTCAGACTATAATTTATCCAAGCCGTTTTTGTATTCACTCGGAGGGCTTTTAGCAAACACGCACTGGCAAGAAGGGTCGCGACAATCCATAAACTATATTCTCGTGCTTCTTGGGCGTATAAAACATGAATGGGAGAAACAGCAATCAGCGCGATCCCGCTCCCAATTACAGATTTTTCTGAAAATAATTCTTGACCGAGCCAATATAAAATTGGGAATATTAATAAACTAATTAAAGCGGGTAAACTCCGCATTCCTGTAATGGAATGACCAAAAAGTTGTACCCACCATCGCGTTAAAAAATAATACAATGGTGGATGTTCTGCTTTTTGTTTAAGAACTGTGAGTGTATCATTCCAACTACGATTTAAATTGGGATACTGATATTGTTCTCTTAATTCACCAACCGTTAGAATTTCACCTTGAAATAACTGTTCCCGTAAGCCAAGTTTGCTATATCCGGCAACTCTTAGAGAAGTGGCGGTTTCATCTTGCCAATACACTTTTTGATCGAGATGATAAAACCGAAAGAAAACACCAATCCCTACAATGAATAATACGGTGATTGTGAGTAACGATTGAGATTGAAGTATCTTGCTTAGAGTCAAGTGATTTCTCATCACGCAATCCGTAATCTGCTATTCTCAATAATTTTATCAACTCAAATGAATTTCTCTCTTTTTTCTTTTCTTAATCACATCCAATCTTTGTTTTTCTAAAAATCAGAAAGTTGGGTATATTTGTTGTTCTTTAGATATGTTGGGGAAGAACAATTTATGCAGCTTGGTAGGGGACACAATATTCATCAACTATGGAGACCGTTGGCTGTGGATCCCGAGGTAAATGTTTACGAATCTGCAGTGCTACATCCATAAATAATACCATTTTTCAAAACCCCTGAGAGAGATGATTGACCAAAAACCCTGACTCCCATTTTTTATTGCTATCAAGTCTCTCACTATTAATGAAAAATGGTATAACTGCTCATCTGAGGCATCCGGATTTAAACGCCGATTGGTCACTACAATAATCACAAACTTGCTCCTTTTACTGCATTCTGGTTCTGCCTAACTCGCTACTTTTTTCCACGGGGCAAAGGCATTCCTTACCCCTTCTAAACAGGGAGCTAAACCCGGATAGTGACGGAGCAAAACATCCACCATCGAGCTGCGATCAATCCATTCCAGCCCCCATTGGTTATAGACTGCCGCTCGATAATCTTTGGTGAAAAACCGATCACTTTTCAGTCGCCGTGATGCCATTAAAATAAACACTCTAAACGCCGTATCACTAAAACCAAACCCAGAGGGGAGATCTTCGGCAAATAAACCGACCATCAAATCCACACTGTCGATATCATTATTGATAAACCTCTCGTAACTCGTCCGCCCAAACTTGGTTGCTGGTAATTTCATCAAAGGACTTGACCCGATTTTTACCCAGTAACTCACGGAAACGATTATAGCGAGGAACCCCCCGCTCGCGATCGCGCAAAATATCAACCGCAGCCAGATCAAACACTTCTCCATTATCCCGCACTAAATGCTGTAAGAATCGAGGATAGTTGTGCAACGTAATTGCCCCTGGATAAGTAATGCCAAAGGTATAGAATAAATCTTCCATACTCATCGCATCATTCAAAGCACGGGTCCGATTGCCCGAAATTTCAAAGAAATTCTTTTGCATCAAGAAACGGTTGTCCTCTAAGGAATAGAAGTCAACTTCATCCGGAATCAGGGGATGCATCCGATAAACCGAGACAAACTCTTCTGTGAGATAGTAAGGTGCCGCATGATGATCAGTCGATGAACCAATAATCCCACTGAGAGCTTCACTATCCCCGATGCGACCAATGAAATTCTTGAAGCGTCGCCCCAGAAGACCATACCAATTGGAATTGAGAGCTTTAACCGTAGCCGGATGAGGCAAAATCGCCGGCGTCCAATAAACCGTATGAATCTTAGCCATTAAAGCAGCATTAATCAAGCGGGCATGATCAAATAATTGCTGTTCTGTGAAATCCGGATACTTTTGTTTTAAATGATCACAAATTAAGTTATGTTCTTTTACAAAAAGCGTTAGGAGCAGCCCTTTCAAGGTCTTGTGATTTTTCCCAAATTGTAGTTCATTAAGGAAATCAATTTTCAGCATTTGGGAAATCGTCATCATGGTTCTTGGTCAAGTCTTTGAGCGTTTTATCGAGGAAAGCCCCGTATCAGTCATGGTTCGTGGACTGATGGAAAAATTCTTATCTCCCCAAAAACTTGATCAGCTATTTGAGAGAAATAGCGAGATTCAATACACTAAAGAACTACTTTTTTCGACGGGGGTCGAGATGATGAGTGCAGTCACTTGTGGCATTCGACCTTCCATCCCTGCCGCCGATCAAGCTAGAGCTCATGAAGTGGGAGTTTCAGTGACTTCTGTATACAACAAGCTCAATTTTGACACAATGACCCTCATTGAGTTGACCAAGATTCTACTCAATTTAGCAGCTCAGGTTAACTTGGCAGCTTTTTCACGTCATCCTCGCTCCCCAAAAAAGACCAGACGACGTCGAAAACGCACTCGTCGTGCTAATCGACCTCATGTTTCTACTGCTAAGATTTTATCCCAAAATTAAGACCACAAAGTTCACACCTTGAAAGGGCTGGTCCTAGAGTATTCCTTTAGTTGATTTAGGAGACAGTCTAATGAAACGTTATCTTAAATGGTTCAACATTGTGGTATTCGTCGGCGTTCTGATTAATATCTTTGGCATGGCATTACCGTTTATTTTTGCACCGCAGTGGTATCTAGATTTCTTTGGGTTGCCTGGTGGTGGCGGCTCCACAATTTGGATGCGACAAGCAGGACTTCTGCTGTTTTTCATTTCAATTTTGTATGTTCCGGGAGGGAGCGATCCACTGCGCTACAGTTTAAATGCTAAGTTTGCCGTTGTTGTCCGGATGGCGATCGGGCTTTATTGGTTATGGCTATTCTATATTGAAGGGCAACCCCGTGGCTTCCTTGGCTTTGGCATCCTCGACTGTGGTTATGCAGTGTTCAACGGGATTCTCCTCCTGCAAGTTCTCAAGTATAAAGGAGACTCTACAAATCTGGTAGATGAAAAAACTAAAGTTCAATCTTGAACACTCTTAATTCTATAATCCCAATAGTGCTTGAATGGCAGGGAGAAGCTTGTTACATTCCTCTGCGAGCTTTGCAGCACTCGGTAATCCTTCTTTAATTCCTTTAAGCATCGTAGTTGCACGTTTGGCTAATGTTTGATTTTCACTTGCTTTAGGATTTTGTCCTGCTTCTGCTAGCGTTTGAACTTGATTTAAAGCTTCTGCTTTGTCGTCTTCGCTTAAATTTGCTTCTTCGTTGATCGCGCTTTGCAGTTGGGTAAGAAGTTCTTTTAGGTTAGATTGATCGGTTTCTGAATCAGTGTTAGGCAATTCATCTATGCTGTTAGTAACCGTACCGTTGACATTATCCAGGTTGAGATTGACATTGCTGACATTAAAATTGCCGCCAACATTTTCAGCAAAAATTCCTTTTTTCTCTTGACTATTACTCATGGCTTTACTCTCAGCGGTATTGCTATTGGTAATCGTAACGGATGGAGAGTAACTTGCTAAAGCAGCAATTGTTTCTTTCAAGTCTTGAGTATGGCGTTGTTCGGCTTCGAGGAGTGCAGCATTTTTTGCAGCTTCTAGACGCGCTTCATAAGTTTGAGTAAACGTATGCTCTAATTTACCTTTGTCGGCATCAGGTTCTACGGCAATAGTGACTAAGACATCATCTCCTCGTTTCTCCATTCCTTGTACTGAATCCGATGTAATTTCTGGAAACTCTGCCATCACTTTTTGAAACGCAGCAGCAAAGGATTCACGATTGACGCCATCGCGTAGGAGAATTTGCACAGTATTAATAATTTCTTGATATAATTTCTCAAAGTCGCCCGGCTGAAAGACTTGGTCAGGATCATGGGGGCGACGCTCTCGACTGCCTAAATGGTTAGGATATTCGAGGAAAAATACATATTGGCAATCAACATTGCTGAGAATTGTCGTTTCATTAATTGTCCAGGCTTCTAAACAAGCTCCTGTCAGGTAAGCTCCTGTAAAGTTTGTTCCTAATGCAAGAGTTTGAGCGAGGTTTGCATCCTTGAGATTGGCATCCCGTAAATTAGCTTGATTAAGATTTGACTGTTTGAGATTGGCAGACTCTAGATTGACTCCAGCTAAGTTTGCGCCTTCCAAGTTGGCAGCAACATAGGATTTCTTGTAGCCATCTTTAGTTATGAGTAAGTTTCGTACCGCCGGTTGATCTAATAGGGTTTTGCCGACTCTCACTTGGTCAAGCTGATCTGCACCTTGCCAGCAAGTCCGAATCAAGCTTCTAGCACGTAGATCAGTATTTTTCACTTGAGCTTGCGTGAAAATGGCATCCGTTAAATCAGCTTTGTAAAATGAAGTACCGCCTGTTGCAGCAACGGAAATAGCAATTTTCCGAATCCAGGCATCTCGTTGATCTCCTTTCATAGTTCGCCAGGCAATGTAAGCACTGAGTCCTACAACAGCTATGGCTATTGTTGTGATTACTAAGACTGATAGTGTTCCTGCTATTCCAATTGTTCCTGCTGTTCCAAATCCTTTTGCTACTTCTCTTCCAACTACTACTGCAAGGATACCTACTACTACTGCTTCTAATCCTCCTCCTAATATTCCTGTAACTGCTAACGTTATCGCAACTATGACTGCAAATGTTACTCCTACTGCACCTAAAAATACAACTGCTGATGAAAATATAATTGTGTATATAACTGCATATGACATTACTCTGAGCACTGTGTCTGGAAATGCTACTACTCCTGTAGCCATTAATCCAAATCCTGCTGACATTCCCACTGCCACTACGAATGCTACTGCAAATGTTAGTGTTCCAAGAGCATTGACTAATCCTCTTTGTACAGCAAATAAGAATCCTCCTCCTAAAATCAAGAGGAACATTCCAGAAATTAGTATTGCTTCCCCAGTGCTCAAATCATTTGCTTGTGATAAGGGATACATTGTTAAGCCCGCAGCCACCCCTGCTAACGCTCCAACTAGCAAAGAAATCAATAACGTTGTTAGAGTTAATCCTATTACCCAGCGTTTTGGTAACCCAGCTTTTGCTTGACTAAAGTTTGTTCCTTTTAGCGTCGCTTCCCGAAAATTTGTCCCACGAATATCCGCCTCGCTAAAATCTGCCCCAGATAAATCTGCTCTCTTGAAGGATTTTCCCCGCAGATTGACCCGTTGGAAGTTACGTTCGCCATTGCTGTAGCGTTGCAGTACTTCTTTGGCTTTCATTGCTCTAAAATCTTTAAGGAGCAAAGTGGCTCAAAATTCAATATATAGACTTGACACTCCAACATCTAAAAGAAGTTGGATTCTTGAGCTGATCACTGCTCTTTTAGATTGAAAACAATCCTACTTAAGTCTTACACGATCATGTCCTACCCGACACACTAGAATATCACTTGCTATCTAGACGCATTTTAGTGGGTAGCTCTCCAAGCGTTATCGGATTTTCACCGACCGTTTCTGTGTGCCCCACAGTACGGGGATTCCTCCCAAATCACCTTAATTCATTCGCTTTCGTTAGAAAGCTACTGCCCTGCTTATAGAGTTTTCGGTAGCTCTTGCCTTTCTATTTTTCCCTCAAAAGTGCTGCACTATTTGAGCAGAATTTTCACGATGTGCGACGGCATTTCAAAGGCGAAGGCTTATCTAATTTTACCCTAGAAGTTTGTTTGACTCAACAAGAGTGAAGGTCTCGTCAAACTCGCCTTATATCTAACCTCTAAAGACCAGAGCAAAGCGTGAGGATTGGTTTTACGGCGACTCCTATAATATTACAAGGAAATAGAGTTATACACTCAATTCAAATGAGTCAAGAACAATACTCGTCTGCACAAGCGGTTTTAGATTTTTGGTTTGGTTCTCCCGAAGATGAAAATTATGGCAAGCCACGTCAGGAATGGTTCACGAAAGACCCTGAATTTGACGCAGCCGTCCGATCGCGCTTTCTCTCACTGTATCAACAGGCAGCTAAAGGAGAACTCAATGCCTGGAAAAATTCACCAGAAACCTGTTTAGCGTTGATTATTCTGCTCGATCAATTTCCCCGCAAT
>JAAANX010000149.1 GCA_009909085.1 Cyanobacteria bacterium GSL.Bin1
ACACCTGGGCAGACGTCTTAAACCGCGCAAACTTAGGGTTTGAGGTTATGCACGAACGGAACGCGCACAACTTCCCCTTAGACTTAGCGGCAGGTGAAGCGACTCCCGTAGCGATGCAAGCGCCTGAAATCAACGGCTAATTTTCAATAGATAGCTAAATAAGATTAACTCTCTCCTTCGGGAGGGAGTTTTTTTGTATAAAGTTGTCTATGAAACCTTATTCAAGTGACTTTCGGAAAACATTCTTGAAATGCTTGAAATTGGAGGAGTAATTTTACTATTCTATATTTTGATGAAGCTGGGTAATCGCCCTGCTAATCTCACTCTCTTGCACACAACGAACAAATAAAGATAAATCCAGGTTTGGCAGAAGTTGACTTTGCGGTTGTTGCTGATACTGGTGATTCATCAAAACATAAATGGCTAGAGAATTATTTTGCCAAAACCAGACTTCTGGAATTTCTAAACGCTCATAAATTGCTAAACTTTCCAGTCCACCACTGGTGGTAATAATTTCAATGGCTAAATCAGGAAAATCCTTTTCCATACCGATACAATAACTTTCATCGGGTTCTTTTCCACCTCGTTTACTTTGTTGTCGGAAAGTAGTCGAACCAAGAGGATAAAAAGGAATTTGTTGCTGAATCAAATAAGTTTCTAATAAAATTGCGATCCGTTTCTTGATTGCTTCATGAGCGCGACTAGGAGACAAAATAATCAGTGTTCCATCTAAATAACTAATGCGATCAGTGCTATTGTCTGCCAAGGTATGAATCAGCTTTTCATAACTTTTCCAATTGACTCCTGTTATCACCGTCAATTCTTCAGCATCATGATCACCGATAATTTCTAAAAGCTGGCTGGTAGCAGTTACCATAAATTGTTGATCAAGTCGTTTAATCGCATTTTAAGGTAAACCCCTCCCGTTGGAGGGGAGTTGGTTTTAGTGATTTACCCACCGCGGAGTTTATCTAAAACGCTGCGATCTTCTAAAGTGGAAGTATCTCCCGCCACATCTTCGCCAGAAGCTAAATTCCGCAAGAGACGGCGCATGATTTTACCAGAACGGGTTTTTGGTAGTGCATCAGTAAAGCGAATTTCTCCAGGACGCGCGATCGCGCCAATTTCGTTGGCAACGTGTTGTTTTAACTCTTTACTCAAGGCATCGCTGCCTTCATAATCGCCTTCTAGGGAAACAAAGGCAAACACTTCTTCCCCTTTTACCTCATCTTTGCGTCCAACCACAGCCGCTTCGGCAACCGCCGGGTGAGACACTAAGGCGGATTCCACTTCCATGGTGCCGAGACGATGTCCAGCCACGCTAATCACATCATCGACACGCCCCATGACCCAGAAGTAGCCATCATCATCTTGACGCGCGCCATCACCGGCAAAGTAGAAATATTGTCCATCTTTCGGGGCAATGTGTTCCCAATAGGTGCGACGAAACCGATCCGGATCGCCATAAACGGTGCGCATCATACCGGGCCAAGGATGTTTAACGACTAAATACCCCCCTTCATTCGGGTTAACAGAATTACCATCTAAATCAACGACATCCGCAAGAATTCCAGGAAAAGGCAACGTGGCTGATCCGGGTTTTGTGGGCGTTGCACCGGGAAGGGGGGTAATCATAAAGCCGCCGGTTTCCGTTTGCCACCAGGTATCCACAATCGGGCATTTTTGCTGTCCAATAATGCGGTGATACCACATCCAGGCTTCCGGGTTAATCGGTTCACCTACCGTTCCTAATAAGCGTAAGCACGAGAGGTCACGAGCATTGGGATAATGTTCTCCCTGTTTAATAAAGGCACGAATTGCCGTCGGTGCTGTGTAGAAAATCGTTACCCCATATTTTTCCACGACATCCCAGAGACAACCGGGATTAGAAGGACGAGGGGCACCTTCATACATGACAGTGGTTGCACCATTCGAGAGGGGACCATAGACAATATAGCTATGTCCAGTAATCCAGCCGACATCAGCGGTACACCAATAAACATCTGTCTCTTTGAGGTCGAACGCCCATTTGAGGGTGATATGGGTGTAAAGATTGTAACCGGCGGTTGTATGAACCACCCCCTTCGGTTTACCCGTAGTACCGGACGTATAGAGGATAAAAAGCATATCTTCACTGTCCAGGATTTCAGGGGGACAATGAGCAGAAACGCCCGCTTTGAGGTCATGCCACCAGTGATCGCGCCCCGGTTCCATGTGGACTTTTTCTTCGGTGCGTTGGACAACGAGGACATTGTCCACGCTGGGAGCGCCATTATGCGCGATTGCTTTATCCACTTCCGGTTTGAGGGAAACCACTTTATCTTTACGGAAGCCACCATCGGCGGTGATCACTAATTTCGCTTCCGCATCAACGAGACGGGTTTTCAGGGCTTCGGCACTAAATCCGCCAAACACAACACTGTGGGGCGCGCCGATTCGAGCACAGGCTAACATCGCGATCGCGGCTTCGGGAATCATCGGCAGGTAAATTGCAACGCGATCGCCTTTTTGCACCCCTAATTGCTTTAAGACATTTGCCATCAGACAAACTTCCCGATGCAGCTGTGCATAAGTATAGGTACAAGAATCCCCTGGTTCTCCTTCCCAAATTAAAGCGGCTTTATTTTTGCGCCAGGTGGTGAGATGGCGATCCAAACAGTTATAGGAAATATTGAGTTTGCCACCGACAAACCATTTGGCAAAAGGTGGGTTCCAATCAAGAACTTGATTCCACTTTTCAAACCAGTCGAGTTCTTGTTCGGCTAAGTCAGCCCAGAATTGTTCTGGATTCTCTTTCGCCGCTGTATAAAGTTCTTGGTATTCGACTTGGCTTTTAATATGAGCTTGTTGGGCAAATTCTTGAGAGGGAGTAAATAAACGTTTTTCTTGTAATATGGACTCAATTGTAGGTTGTGACATCAGCTTGTCTAACAAGGGGTAGTTTTCCTTGATCAATTGTAGGCATCAACCCTTCCCTTATCATTCTTACTGCAAGAAAAATCAATTCCATTGAAGGAGAAAAGAAAGAAAAAGCTCGGTGGGAAGCGCAACTCGAAGCAATTGCTGAACTGATTCCAACACCGATCTCCCTCCAAGAGAATCAACCGGTCAGATCCTTTGGGCAATTCCCTTGATTGGGCTTTGGTTAATAAGTGGGCGTTTCTGGATAGGAAGGTTCTTCTTGAAAAACTGCTTCTAATTTCTCTGGATCGCTTGGTGGGGGTTCAGAACTGAATAGATCATGCAAGAGGGTGTAGAAGCAGGGAATGATAAACAAGGTGAGGAAAGTGGCTAGGGATAACCCGGAAAACACCACGACACCCAGCGGTTGTAAAAACTCTGACCCTTGTCCAATCCCCAAAGCTAACGGAAACATCCCTAAAACTGTGGTAATGGTGGTCATTAAAATCGGACGTAAACGTTGAGGGGCAGCTTGTAAGATGGCTTGGCGACGACTCACATTTTGCTGCGTGTAAATTTGGTTGGCAAACTCCACCATGACGATCGCGTTGTTAACAACAATCCCCACCAGTAAGACAGCCCCGACTAAGACTGTTGCACCGACAGGGGTGTTCGTGACATAAAGCCCCACAATCCCACCGGCGAGGGCAAGGGGCACCGTTAACATAATCACCAGTGGGTCAATGAGGGAGTTATACTGCACTGCCATCACCACAAACACCATGAAGGCAGCAAGTCCGCCTAAGAGTTTCAAGGCATTTTGCAATTCAGTATTGGTTTCTTCGGCAGAACTGGGGGCAATACTGACACCTTCAGGGAGATCCAGTTGTTGGAAAATGGATTGGGTTTGCGCGATCGCGCAATCGAGTGTTGCCCCTTCCACTAAATCGCCTTCGAGAATATAAACTTGGCGCTGATTCAGTCGTTGAATTTCGGCGGGGGCAAGCCCAAACTCAATATCGGCAATATCGCTGAGTTTTAAAGCTTGATTCTCTCCGACTAATAGGGGCACTTGTTCCAATTCTGAAATTGAGGTTAATGTGGCATCTGGTAGTTGTACGCGAATATCCACCAGGCGATCGCCGCGTTGCAGTTGAGTGGGAACAGCCCCATCAATCGCCGTTTGGATCGCTTCCCCAATTTCATTGACGGTTAAGCCAAATTCTTCTGCCCGTTGCCAGTCGGGTTGAATGCGTACTTCGGGCTGTGGCGGTTCAGGATCAGGACGAAAACTTGCCAGTGGCACATTTTCATCCAGGGCGGCGAGCACCTGTTCTCCTGCTTGTTGTAAAGCGGTTGAATCATTGCCTTGTAAAATGACATTCAAATCCCCACGAGTCGGCGAATTATTAAAACTAATCCCTCGAACATCTTGCGGTCGCATAAAAATGCGGGTATCGACTAAATTGAGTTGATCCAGTTTCGGTTGTACCCTGGCGATATAGGATTGCACATCGACCCCTGATTCTAATTCAATGGTGCTGGATCCCCCTAAAACATCTGGGGACGTGCTGGTTCCAAATAAGTAACCACCCGCAGTAGTAAAGGTACTTTTCGTTCCCGGTTGTTCTAACAAGGTTTGATCAATCAACCGCATTACTTGCCGGTTTTCGGTCAAACTGGTTCCCGTCGGAAACTGCACATACATTTGCGCTTGTCCAGTATTAATTTCCGGTAAAATCTCTTGGGGCAATTGTCCGGCTAGCCAAAAACTCCCGCCCCCTAAAATCAGAAAGGCACCACTAATGACCACAAGCCGATACCGTAACACTTGTTTTAAGCCTTGTTGATACCGGCGAATTGCGGCTTGGAACTGTTCGTTAAAGCGACGTAAGAACCAAAAATGAGATAAACCACTACTGCGGGGAATGGCTAAAAGTCGCGATGCCAACATAGGAACAACGGTTAAGGCAATTAACATCGAAGACGCTACCGCAAAACTAATCGTCAGAATTAACTCACTAAACAACAGCGAGAAAAAGCCACCAATCAGTAAAAAAGGCACAACGGAAACTAAGTTCGTACTCGTTGCGGCTAGTAACGCAGATTCAATACTGCGACTGCTGTTCTCCGCTTGTTCGATAATATAGTTGTTACTCGGTCGTTCTTCCGCAACCGGATAGCCGGGAGTCATCCCTACCCCTTCGGCGATGGTTTCCAGCATCACGATCGCGTTATCCACCACAATGCCTACTCCTAGTGCCAGTCCCCCTAAACTAAAGACATTGAGGGAAATATCAGACCCGCGCATCAATAAAATTGCCGTAAAGGTCGCCAGGGGAATGCCAACAATAATAATGAAGGTTTGGCGCAGCGACCCCAAAAATAACAATACGGCTACCGCTGCCAAAGTTGCCCCGGTTAACCCAGCAACGGCAACATTTTGAATGGAATTGCGAATAAAAATAGATTCATCTTGGGTTGTGACCAACGTCATCTCTTCCGGAATTGTTCCCACTGCCTTGAGTTGGTTAATGCGCTGCTTGACTTGATCGACGACTTGTATGGTGTTGGCTGTGGGCTGTTTTTGTACACTGACTTTTACCGCCGGATCGCCATTGAGGGTGACAAACACGCGCTGTTCCGCCGTACCATTAATAACCGTGGCAAACTCGGTGAGGGGAATATCGGCATCGCCCACCGCAAATGATAAATTGCGAATCTCCTCAGCATTGTCAAACTTACCAATCGTTCGCGTCAGCGGTTCTGTGTCTTCTCCTGATAAGCGTCCGGTTGCTACATCCACATTGCGATCGCGCAATTCATCTAAAACATCCGTTAACCCTAAGCCCAGCGCCTGCAAGCGAATCGGATCAATTTCGATGCGGACTTCTTCGGTCACCCCACCCGAGACATTCACCGACGCCACACCGGGGACAATACTTAACTCTCGCGCTAATTCTTCATCGGCAAAGACCCGCAAGTCCACATCCCGAAGCGACTGCGATTGCAAACCAAACTCATAAACCGGTAGCTGGGAGGGTTCAAACTTAAAAATGCGCGGATCTTCCACAATATCCGGCAATCGTCCTTGCACCCGATTAAAGGCAGCAGTGGTTTCGTTTAACGCCTGATCCACATCGTCTCCCGCTTCAAAGTACAAGTCAACCTCGACTTCCCCTTCTTCGGTTTCCGAGTACAGTTGGACAACCCCTTCTGTAGCGCGCAGGGCTTCTTCTAAGGGTTTGGTCACTTCTTCCACAGCAACGGTCGGTGAGACGCCAGGGGCACTTAACTCCACGCGAATGCGGGGATAGGTAATGGACGGGAGTAAGTTGACTGGAATTTGCAGGAGAAAAATGGTTCCCACAACTAACACAGCAACAGTAATGGCAAGGGTGCCAATATGTCTTCGGATCGCGATCGCGCTAATACTAAATCCAGTCATGAGTTATATTCGTTATTAGAAGAAGTAAAGATAATCAAAAGGTTGGGAGAATATTATGAAGATTGTACAAACTACAGGCAAAATAGAAAAAGGAGAATTAAGAGCAATTGCACCAGAAGATTTAAGTGATGGAGACGTTGATATTGTTATTGTTGCTAGAAATGAGCCTAATTCATTAGAAACAATGCGAAAATTGGCTAAAGATAAAGGTTATGATTCTCGTGAGAAAATCCTTGATTTAATTCATCAAGTCAAACTAGAAAAATTAGAAGAAAAAGGAAGAACCCAGTGAGTTCCGATCTTCAGCGTTTGTGCCTTGATACAAATATTTATATCATCGGGACTCAAGAAATTAACTCTCCAGAAGCAAAAATTTTAAGAGCAATTGGTTACTACGATGACATAGTAATTCAAATCGGAGCAGAAATTATTTTATCAGATGAAATCATTGATCAAGTTAGGCGCGTCGGTAAATATTTGTGGAATAAAGATAAAGCTGGTTTTGTAATTGGCTTGATTTGATCACGGCTAAATATCCATTATGTCAATTATAGTCAGGAATGGAATCAAGAATTAGAAAAAGTTATGACAGATGGAGAAATTCCTAATGAAGATATAGAGGTTTATTTAACAGCCAAATTAGGAAACTCCGATTGTTTTGTTTCTTCTAATCGAGAACTAATCAAAGCAATTGCTACATTTGAATGTCTGACTCCAAGGGAATTTATCAATAAGTATTTAAAAGCAGAATAGAATCGTAAAATTGGGTTAACTTGTTTTTGAGTAATCATCCTTTCTACTTGCCTAATTACGCTAATACTAAATCCAGTCATAAGTTTTTGGGTGATTATTGAGTATTGGTTGAGGAAAGGGCACTCAATTGCACTGCTTCCCCAGATTTAAGCGGACGACTACTACGAACAATATAAGCTGTTTCTGGCGCTAATCCTGAGAGAATTTCTACTTCGTTGTTGGCGCGATCGCCGAGTTGCACAGTTTGCGCTTCTACGATTGGCGGTTCCATTGTTCGATTCAAGGTAAATACCGTTGCTGTGTTATTTTCCGTTTCCTCTTGTAATGCCCTTTCAGGAATCACCACTTGTTCGCTGCCTTGGGGCGGGAAAGACACTCTAGCAAGCAAACCACTGCCAATGCGTCCTTCTGGGTTGGGTAGTGTTACTTCTACCGGCACTTGCCGTGTTTCCTGGTTGGCAGCCGGAGAAATGCGGTTTACCGTTCCCTGATAAGACTCATTCGGAAAGGCATCCAGTTTCACCTGCACCGATTGTCCTTGACGAATTTTCCCTAACGCCAGTTCAGACACTAGAACTCTCACTTTTACCGTTTGAAAATCGCCAATTGTGAGCACTTCATCTCCCGGTTGAATTAAGTTTCCCGGATCAGTAACTCGCTCTAAAACGACCCCTGCAATAGGAGATTTCAGCGTACTGTAAGAGAGACGCTCTTGGGCTTGGTCAATAATGGAACGTTGCACCCGCACTTGTTCTTGAGCCGTTGCCACTGCATCTTGTTCAATCTGGATTTGTTCTCGTGCGGCACGGACTTGTTTTTGAGCAACCGTTGCTTCTGTTTGCGCCACTTCTGCCTCTTGCTTGGCAATTGCGCCTTGTTCAGCAAGATTTTTTAAGCGTTGAGCATCGGCTTGGGCTTGTTCGGCTTCAGCTTGGGCTTGTTCGAGTTGAATTTGGGCATTTTTAACTTGATTGCGCGCTTGCTTCACTTCCGCAAGACGGCTTGCTAGTTCGGCTTCGGCTTCTGCGATGTTGGTTTGGAGAAGATTATCATTCAGTTGGGCTAAAACCTGTCCCTTGTCCACCCTATCCCCAACATCAACCGTTAACTCTTGCAGCCGTCCTTCTGCTTGTGACCGTAAGGACACTACTTGCTGCGGAGCTGTATCTCCTTTTACGATTAAGGCAGAGTTGAGAGATTTGACTTGCGCGATCGCGCTTTGAACATTAGGTAGTGAAGTTTCCTCACTGCTATTTTCCGGTTGGGCTTGTGCCGACGAATCCAACCGCTCTCCGCATCCGATCAAACCAGGAATGAGCACACTACTGAGTAACAGTATTCCTAGAAAGGGCTTACTTTTTTTAGCAATTAGAATCGAGACATTTTGAACAGTCATTCTAATAATTAATTTTTATAATTTGCTTGTTAGTTTAGGAATAAATCATTTCTCTCGCCCCTTCCCTAAGGTAGATCGTCAATTTAATAATCTCTTTCCGGGAATGAAAAGAAATCGGTAAGGGAGCAAATCTTGCCAACTTTCTTACTATCTTGTATGACAAGAAAGCCAAACGTTAATTCATTCGCTTAGACGTTAATAACTAGTATAAATTGCTTCTCAGGATATGGCAATTTTACGGGTTTAACATCGTTTTTTTAGGACTATCTTTCTGGGTGAATAAAGAGAGTAAATATTAGAGCTTCTTTTCAAAAAATGACTCCTTGTTAGTGGTTGCAACGGCTTCAAAAACAGTAAATTGAAGAAATAGAGTGAGGTTTGGGAATGATTGAAATTAAACCAGCGATTAACTGGGAAGCCCTAGCAGTTGCTTACGAACAGCGCCACCGTCAGCAGCAAGTTAGGGAAGGTAGAGGACAGTATCAGTTTCGACGCGATGGGGCACCTTCTCTTCCTTCTACTTTAGTTTTAAGAAACTATCAAACCCAAGCTGTGGTCAGTTGGTTTCGTCAGCGGGGACGAGGAATGCTGAAAATGGCAACGGGAAGTGGCAAAACGATTACGGCCCTTGCCATTACCACCGAACTCTATGAGAAGATTAGCTTACAAGTTTTATTAGTGGTGTGTCCCTATCGTCATCTGGTCACGCAATGGGCACGGGAATGTCAACAGTTTAATTTGCAACCGGTTTTAGCGTTTGAAAGTGTTGAACAGTGGCAACGGGACTTATCCAATCAGCTTTATCATCTTAATAAGGGAACGCAGGCGTTTTTAACAATTATTACGACGAACGCCATGCTGATGACAGAAGGCTTTCAATCTCAACTTAATTATTTGCCGGAAAAAACTTTAATTGTTGGTGATGAAGCACATCATTTAGGAGCACCCCGCTTACTCGCCAGTTTACCTTCCCAGATTGGCTTACGCTTGGGATTATCGGCCACGCCAGAGCGGTATTTTGATGAAACGGGAACGGATGCTGTGTTTGAGTACTTTGGCAAGACCTTAACTCCACAGTTTACCCTTGCCGACGCGATCGCGCAAGGCGCGTTAGTGCCCTATGCTTACCATCCGCTGTTTGTGGAATTAACGGCGGCAGAAGCCCTAGCTTATGCAAAATTAACCCAACGCATTGGCTGGGCATTAGCTGACAATCCGAATGTCCAAACTAATGAAACACTCACATCACTGCTGATGCAGCGATCGCGCTTAGTGGGAACTGCCGAAAATAAACTGCCCACTCTCGCCCGTTTAATGTCCACCCGCTTAAACACCAGCCACACCCTATTCTATTGCGGAGAGGGCACGATGGAAACAGTTTCTCATGGCATTCATCGCCAGGTCGCTGCTGTAACCCGTTTACTTGGCAATGAACTAGGCTTTCGGGTGCATCGCTATACGGCCCAAACTCCGATGAAAGAACGAGAAAAGTTGCGTTTCCAGCTTGAACAAGGCGAACTACAAGGCTTAGTTGCCATTCACTGTTTAGACGAAGGAGTCGATATTCCTGCCGTGCGTCATGCCGTTATTCTCGCTAGCACGAGTAATCCCCGCCAATTTATCCAGCGGCGAGGGAGAGTCTTACGCCCTCATCCCGGAAAAACGGAAGCCACGATCTTTGATATGATTGTAATTCCGCCGCAGCTCGATCGCGACACCTGGGAAGTGGAACGGAAGTTATTACGTAAAGAATTAAAACGCTTTCTCGAATTTGCCAAACTCGCTAATAATGCTGAAGCCGCCAGTCAAAAATTACTGGCTTTACAAGAACAATATCAACTGCAACTTTAGCCCCCGTTACCTCTAAGCCAAAATTGTACCGCCCATTAACTTCAAATAGCGCCGTTCTAATTCTTTCTTCAAACGAGGATAGTCCTCTAAATTTTGATCGGTAAAAATGAGTTTCTCTGCTGCTTCTCGGGCTAAGACTAACACTTCTTGATCTTCGACTAAACTCGCCAAAGCAAAATCTGGCAAGCCTGATTGCCTTTTTCCTAATACTTCCCCAGGTCCACGAAAACGCATATCCATCTCGGAAATGAAAAAGCCATCCCGCGATTGTTCTAACACCCCTAAGCGTTGTTTCGCTGTATCGGTTTTGGAGCCACTGATTAAAATACAGTAAGACTTATATTCTCCCCGTCCCACTCTTCCGCGCAGTTGGTGCAGTTGCGATAAGCCAAAGCGTTCTGCGTTTTCAATCAGCATCACGGTGGCGTTGGAAACATCCACTCCCACTTCAATGACGGTGGTGGAAACAATCACTTGCGTTTCATTATCCCGAAAGGCCTTCAGCGCCTCATCTTTTTCTGGGGAACTCATCCGCCCATGGAGCAAACCCACTTTAAACTCGGGAAAAATGCTATCTTGGAGTTTTTTCTGTTCTTCAATGGCGGAACGAACATCTAATTTTTCTGATTCTTCGACTAAGGGTAAGACAATATATGCCTGTCTTCCTTGGGCAATTTCTCGCCGAATTAACTCATACGCCTGACGACGGTCTTTTCCTGATAAAGCTGTGGTTTGAATGTCTTGTCGTCCGGGGGGCAGTTCATCAATTTGAGAGACATCTAAATCGCCATGCAGGGTTAAGGCAAGAGTGCGAGGAATGGGGGTTGCGGTCATACTCAGGACATGGGGAGAATGACCTTTATCTAATAATCGCGCGCGCTGTTGCACCCCAAAGCGATGTTGTTCGTCGATGACCACTAACCCTAACCGCTGGAAGTTCACCGGATCTTGAATCAAGGCATGAGTTCCCACAAGGAGAGGGAGTTCCCCGGTTTCTAGCTGTTGATGAATTTCCCGTCGTTTTGCGGTTTTTGTTGATCCGGTGAGCAGTTCGACGGGTAGATGCAGTAAGTTAAACCAACCGACCAGTTTGCGATAATGTTGTTCGGCGAGAACTTCGGTTGGTGCCATTAACGCCGCTTGATATCCCGACTGAATCGCGGCAAGAATCGCAAAAACAGCTACCACGGTTTTCCCTGACCCGACATCACCTTGTACCAGCCGGTTCATGGGAGTTTCGGAATTCAAGTCTTGGAGAATATCACTAACGACTCGCTGCTGGGCGTTGGTGAGTTGAAAGGGCAGAACTGCCTTAAATTGGTCAATGAGTTTGCCGGTAGGGTTAAGGATAACACTTTGCTGCGTCTCTTTTTGCTGCTGACGGCGAGTGAGAAAGCCCAGTTGCAAGAAGAAGAATTCATCGAAAATTAAGCGCCGTCTGGCGTGGGCGAGGGTATCATGATCCGAGGGAAAGTGGAGGTTACTCACGGCTTCCGGTAGGGACAGGAAGCCATACTGTTGACGCAGGTGAGAGGGGAGGGGATCTTTAAGTTTTTGGGCTGCAGGTAAAACGGTCATCACTGCTTTACGGATCACATCAGCGGAGACGCCTTCGGTGAGAGGATAGACCGGTAAAACCCGCCCAATCTTCACGGAGTCAATTTCCCCACCGGGAGAGTCTAAGAGTTCAATTTCGGGGTTATCGAGGGTAATCCCATATTTATTTTTTTTCACGAGCCCAGATGCTGCCACGATCGCGCTCTTGGGATATAATTTCTTTTGTTTCTCTTGCCAACCGCGATGGGTAAAGCGAGTTCCGGCAAAAAACCGACTCAACTTTACTTCTCCGGTGCGGTCTTTAAGCGTCAGTTGAAAAATACTCAGTTTTTTATTTTTCGGACTGGTAAAACAATTGCAACTTTTCACTATCCCCACAATCGTCACCGTTTCTCCTGCCGCTAAATCTTTAATATTGACTTGCCGGGCATAATCAATGTGTTCTCGGGGATAATAAAACAAGACATCTCTTACAGTTTCCAATCCCAGACGATAGAGACTTTTGGTGTAACTTCTGCCAATGCCAGGGGCTTCAGTGAGGGGTTGTTCGGGTTCGAGATAATGACTGCCGGGAGTAACCGGTGTTTTCGGCTTCACTTGCGGTTGGGGAGAAGATTCAGGTTGTTTTCCCTGCTGGACATCTTTGAGCAGACGACTGGCTTTCACCACCAATTGCTGACGTTCGGCATGGTCTTTTTCCCCATAATGGGCAAAGGCTTGAGCTAGGGCTTGCCAGCGCTGTTTTTGTTCGCGGGTTGCTTGGGGCGGTACTTTCCCGAAGGTTAAACAGAGAAACTCACTGAAGCGATACTGTTTACCGACGATGTCAGAATATCCCGCTTTCGCTTCGACGGCGAGGGCTTTATGGAGGCGTTCCCAGTCAAGACTGCTTGTGTCCGTCATTGTTAATTCTCGTACCAACTGTTGCGCTAGGCGTATTCTCTTCTTTAGTGTAGGGTACTTTCTTAATGGTTGGAATGGCTTGTTAACCCTTGAGTTTCTCTACAATTACCCGCTAAATTTGCTATAGCTCGCACCAATTGTTTGATATCAATTGGTTTTGCCAGATGAGTTTGATAACCGCTAGCAATCGCCCGTTGTTGGTCTTCAACTTGGGCATAAGCCGTGAGCGCGATCGCGCTGATCTGTCCTCCTGCTTCTGCAGGTAAGGCTCGAATTTGTTTAATTAAAGCATAACCGTCCCTATCTGGCATGGCAATATCACTGATCAAAATATCGGGTTGAAAAGACGCCAGCAAAGCTAAGGCTTCCCTCGCAGAACTTGCAGCTCTTACCTCTGCATGGTAAGCAGTTAAAACTACATTGAGTAACTCGCGAGCATCCACTTCATCATCCACTGCTAAGATCCGTATTCCGGTCAGGTCAGCTTTTGAGCTTGATTCTTCTTTCTCGGTTAAGGTGAGCTCGGATGCCACATGAACTAACGGTAGTCTCACAGTAAACGTTGCTCCCAGTCCTGCCCCTGCACTTTCAGCAGTAATGGTTCCGCCATGGGCTTCTACTAAGTACCGCGTAATGGATAAGCCTAAACCCAGTCCTCCAAAATTACGGGTAAGAGAGGCATCTTGCTGACGAAAAGACTCAAAGATATGGGGGAGAAAGTGAGGAGAAATGCCTTGTCCAGTATCTTTAACGGTAAGGTGCGCTTCCTCTTCAACGCCTTCGAGACAAATATCAACTCGCCCCCCTTGCGGAGTAAATTTAATGGCATTGGATAATAAATTCCAAATCACTTGCTGTAGTCGCACTGGATCGCCATATAGGGTGGGAATAGGAGATAATTCTAAATTGAGAGTAATCGATTTAGCGGTTGCTGCACTTTTAACGGTCTCGATGGCAGCATCAATCACACCAGACAAATCAACGCTGGTTAAGTTAAGGTTGAGTTTGCCTCGCAAAATTATAGCAATATCCAAAAGATCGTCAATTAAGCGCGTTTGCACTTTAGCACTATGTTCAATGGCGGCAAGAGCTTTTGCTGTTTTGATGCGATCAAACTGCCGAGTTTGTAGCAATTGTGCCCAAGTCAAAATGGGATTGAGAGGAGTACGTAACTCATGGGAAAGGATCGAGAGAAATTCATCTTTGATGCGGTTATTGCGCTCTGCTTCTTCTCGGGCTGCCTGTTCTCTTTCTAAGAGTTGTCGTTGCTCAATGAGATCTGCAGCCTGGCGAGCAAGCAAATCTAGAAAATACAGTTCTCGCCCCGTGGGTTGATGATGGGGTTCATGCCAATGGGTCGAAACCATACGGTGGGTGAGGAGATGCAGGGCATTTTCTTGAGGGTCAAACAACTGTAAACTTGCCATATCTGAGCTCATCAGCGCGATCGCGGCATCCAAAACTTGCTCATAAAAAGCGTTCAGATTATCCCCTTGAATGAGTTGGGTCCTAATCTGTTGGAGGAGTTGCGCATCAGCGAGTTCCGTTTCCACCTCTTCTTGATGAGTTTCTAACACTTGCATCCTCTTACTAGATTTTGAAGCTCGCTGAGCCTGAGCAATAGCACTTGCAATGGCTTGGGTGAGAGTGTTACTGGTGATGTCATCACGAATGAGATAATCCGCGGCTCCTGCTTTCATCGCTTGCACTGCCAGCTTAACATCGTCCCGATCCACGACAATAATCGGCGGACATTCTTCTCCCATCTCCATTTGCAGCTGTTCGAGCACCTCAACAGTACAGTTCTCTGTAGCGGAGGCGTCTAAAAGAATAGTGTCAATTCGCTGCGATCGGCATAGAGTCACGCTTGAATGACTAGATTCTGCACTAACAACTTGATATAGTCCCTTGCTCTGATCTTGCAGGAGCTGCTTGTAAATATTTGTACTGTTATGAAAACAAGTAATTACAAGCACTCCATAGTTATAGTGGTTCATTAAAGCACTGATTCATCAATTGGCTTACACAAATACACTTTTTTCAAAGCAACTTGTTTCCCTCTTGCCCGCTTAAAAACATCTTGTCACTTTCTCTAGTCAGTCAGTGTCGAAAGCAATATTAATCTGCTTTTTTCTGCAAGTTTAGGTACTAAAGCTGACTCCTCATGCAAATACTGATCTCTTTTAAGTATATTCAAGCATTTTTTAGTGAAATATGCAGGCGATTAGATCACTATATTTAAGTATATCTAGCGAATTTTCTTGAATCAGCTCTTCCATCGCTCTAGTCTTGACTCATGATTGTCTGCATTTCAACAAGAGCAAGCATCAATTAAGTAACGGGACTTAGACAAAACTGCCTGCGCGATGTTCCCTTCAGGAACCGGCGAAGCCATCGTGTTTAAAACCAGTTCAATAGGGACTTTCACAAGGCTCAGAGGATAAAGTGCTGTGCCGGACACACAGCACTCACGTGAGTAACATAAGAACCACATAGCATGAACTAAGTCTTTTATATCATTAATTTAAATCACTTTTAAATAAAAACTAAAATCATGATCTTTTAAAGACTAGATGTCTGCAAGCGCTTGCCCAAGCAGTTCTTGCACTTGCTCGATCATTCTTCGGCCTCGGGCACTTCTGGCAATGGTAACAAGGACTTCCAGAGATTGGTCTCTCGAAAGCCGCTCGTCGTACCAACACTGTAAGACATCCAAAATCAAACTCATTTCACACATGGCAATCACCCAATTCGTCATTTCATATTTGAATAATAGTACAAAATTAATGTGATTTCAATCAATATATTTACGGTCTATTAACGACAGACTCGTCATACTAGGGAGAGGCTGCTCAGAATGCTGTCCCATCAATAAATTCCCTGCCGTTTTAACAACAGGGAATTCAGGGAATTCATTGAAGTTGATCGTTAAGAATTAAGCAGAGGGTAATTCCGAGGGTTGCGGTTCTGTTGCTTTTTCAGAGGTTAGATCAGTGGGTTGTTGAAAGACCGCATAGATCGCGCGGATGGTAAATAAGACCATGCCGATCGCGCCAAGACTAAAGACAATATCCCCAGGAATGCGTAACCAGACGGTCCATTCCATCCAAGGGGAGTGAATCACTTCCGCACTACGGGCGTACCAAGTGCCATGATTGACCGATTCCATCAGTTGATAGAAGCCATTGGGAATCAAACCTAATACTAGCATTAAGCCTAAACCGCCATTGAGACTCCAGAAGGAAAAGCGCAGTAATTTTTCATTCCAAGCGCGATCCGGGACAATTTCGCGCAGGGCAAACAACATCAGCGCGATCGCGAGACAGCCATAGACCCCAAATAAGGCGGAGTGAGCATGAATCGGGGTGGTATTTAGTCCTTGGGAATAATAGAGGACAATCGGGGGATTAATCAGGAAACCGAAGACACCAGCGCCCACTAAATTCCAGAAACAAGTAGCAAGGAAAAAACGGAGGGGCCAGCGATAGAAGCCTTCTGCTTGTTGGGAGAGACGGAGGGTTTTCACCACTTCAAAGCCAATTAGGGTTAAAGGTACCACTTCTAATGCCGAAGCCACGGCCCCCATCGCAGCAATAAACGACGGTGTACCGGCAAAGTAGAGATGGTGTAGCGTGCCAATCACCCCACTACCCAGATAGAGAATGGTAGTTAAATAGGTGGCGCGTAATGCCGAGGATTTTTTCAAGAAGCCTAACTCACTGCACAAATAGGCAATCGCAACCGTGGCAAAGACTTCAAAGAAACCTTCTACCCATCTGCACCCCAAACAGCACCATGGCAACGCCAAAAAAGAGCGTGGTTGCTTTTTGACTCGGTGTTGCCCACCGCATCGCAGGACGTTTAGGCACGGCTTGCACCTCTTCTGCATCTTCTTGGCGCAGATAAACGTAGAGAAACAGTCCAATGACAGCAATTAAGACAATAACCGAAACAATTGACCACACCAGAAACTGACCCGGTGCTTCATTCCCAACTAAGTCATCATGGGGCCAATTTGCGGTATAAGAAAAGGGGGCATGGGGACGGTTTGCCGAAGCAGCCCAAGCGGTCCAAGTAAAGAATGCGGTTACATCATGGATTTCTTGGGGATTATGGAACCAACCGTGGGGAATGGAATGTTCGGGGGAACCTTGGGCGAGTAAGTCTTCATACTGGCGGAAAACTTCCTGTAAGCCCTGAGTTTGCGCATTCGTCAATAAGAGACGGTCTGCTTCTAGTTCATAACGATTGGGCTTAAATTGTTGCTTCACCCGGGCTTCTAAACTCGCGCGTTCCGGTTCAGGCAGGGCTTCGAGATCGGCTTGGGTAAAGGTCGGATCATTGGCATAGATCACTCCAGCCGTGGCTAAGCCCCAACGGTGCAGTAAATCCGCAGTCCAATCGGGGGCGAGATAGCTACCATGACCCCAAATGCTACCGATATGTTGTCCACCTCTACCCAGATAAGTTTCTTGTCCGTTTTGAATTTCTTCACCGGTTAATAACACTTCTTCTTGGGGAGATGAGATAGTTGCGGGTTGCGGTGGGGCATATTTAGAAATGGCAGCCCCAGCCCCCAAAAGCACGCTAAAGGTAACAAGACAGATCAAAACGAGCCAAACAGGAAGGCTAAAGTTCTTTAAGCGCAGGCGTGTTTTTTCCACCACGCCCGTAGATGGACTGGTCATAATGAATTTCCTTGTTGTATAAAATTTCTAATCGCTTTTCAATCAAGCTAACGAACGTTCTTCATCTCTTCATGCAATATTTGCAAGTCTTTACAGGGTTACAGGGAGTAAAGAGACGAGGGTAATGATGCCGAAAGTCAGGGCTGATGTAGTTTCTAAGCTGGCAATTTGACGAATGGGGGCGGTGCGATACCAGGATAAACGGATCAGGATGAAAAATACTTTTAACAAAAGTACTGAGAAGGCAAAAGCAGGAATCAAGGGGAGGAGATTTGTCCAGTAAAGGAGGATGATGATTGCAAGCGCAACGATGCAATAAATCCCTAACCGTTTTAGGGCATTTCCTAGCGAGTCTCCTTTGCGAATTTTGCGTAACTTTACGGTGAAGATGGTTCCCGAAAAATAAAGGGTACATAATCCCCATAACCCAATCGCAGTCGGTGTAAAACTATTTGTGGTCACGATGTAGGCAAACGGCACGACTAAACACACTGCAGCAAACGTTACCATTTCATTGAGGATTGATTTTTGTCCGCGTCGGAAGACAGCAACTGCATCCACCAGCAAGGCACATCCTGCACCAAGGTAAACTGCTAGTAAGGGCAATAGTGTTTCAGTCGCCGTCAAGGCAAAATAGAGGGCAATTCCCCCAGCAATACCTCCATAAACGCCACCCCAAAACAAAAACCGAGGCTGCCAAGATTTGCGCTGTTTAATTTGTAAAACCAGGGGATGTTCGGCTTGAAATCCCAAAAAGGCACAAATGAGAGCCAGGGTGCTTTCCCACGTCCACTGTTGCCCTAAGGCAACGCCAACCAGAAAAGACACCAGTAACACCACATATACGCCATGTTCAGGAGAAATGATGGGTTTGTACGCAGTTGGGAAATGAGGCTTTGTCGTTGAACTCATGGTTAGAACTCCTGATCTTGCCTTGAATTAAGGGAAAACGACTTTCGGGTCTGGTTTTTCTCCCTGATACAAATGCGCTGCGGACTTTAAGACCAATTCCGAATAGAGAATTTTTTGGATGTCTAAGCTGGGCGCACGAGCAGCAATTTTTCGATAGGCTTGGATTTCCCCGTCTAGGGTAAAATGACTTTGCACTTGATAGTGGTCGTAATCGTGAACTGCTAGCAGTGCAAACCCACAGAAGGTATTCTGATAAAACTCTGAATCATACCCCTCCATCGAAACCCAGAGATGTTCATTGGCAATATCAGCAAACATATCTTCAGCGCGATCGTAATAGAGGGTATAACTGGCTTGTACCGCAAAAGGGAGTTGTTGGAATTGCTCAAAAATCCAATCACAAAATTCCGCTTTTGGCTTCTCAGAAACCTCGACAGGCTGACCATTGATGTATAGTTTGGCTAACGTTTCTAGGGTTGGTTTGCGGTTGGTTTTAACAGGTGAGATCATTCTCTAACCCTCCTCAAGCTGGAATCAGCAACTACTGTTTTTGAAATTTGACGCTTTCTAGAAACGTAACTGTTCTCGTGCGTCTGCAGCTAAAACTAAACATAATAAAGCAACTGCACTTTGCCATTGTTGACGAATTTGTGTATCTTCAACCTGATTAAATAAGCTGACAAGGCGTGGAATCGCTTGTTCTAAGGCAATTGGAGGAACAGGACGATGCAATTCCACTAAATGTTGGATACTTTCTTGGTTATTGAGAAAATTCGCCACCCACGTTGTTGTATGGTTCGGATTATCGGGAACTCGCTTGATTTGTAGTTCTTGTTTGAGCCAAACGTAAAAAGCAGGGAGTTGATTTTCTAACACAGACTTGGCGGTTGGTAGCGTTTCTCGCAATAGTGAGAGATCCAAGGTACCTAATTCCGTTTGAAACTCGTCTTGTTTCGGTAACTCACTGGCATTTAAGGTGAGTAAGTTTTCTACTGTGGATTCTGAAAGGTTGAGATGTTGGGTAAACGTATCGACAGTTGCTTGTGGATTCATTCCTAAATTATTCTCCTTGAGTTTCTACTGCGGATAAAATCAGCCAAAAGGCTAGATTAGTCGTTGCTTCGAGAGCGTGGGGTGCGTGTGCTGGCATATAAACCACCACCCCTGGCGTTAGTGTGATTACTTCACCATGCGATCGCGCTATCCCACCCCTCCAGAATGTAAGATGCACTCAAGACAGGGTTGAAAGTCGCTTTGCGCCATTTAAGATAGACAAGCAGCTAAATCTTCTTCAGGAGTTTTAATTGCCTGTAAGCCATAAGTATCAGATAAAAGTTTCAACACATTTGGGGAAATAAACGCAGGGAGAGTCGGACCCAAACGAATATTTTGAATGCCAAGATGAAGCAGAGTCAATAGTACAGCAACCGCTTTTTGCTCATACCAAGATAAAATCATGGACAGCGGAAGATCATTAACATCCATTTCAAAAGCATTGGCAAGAGCAAGAGCAATTTGAATCGCCGAATAAGCATCATTGCATTGTCCGACATCCATCAGACGCGGTAAACCGGAAATTTCTCCCAAATTTTGATCAAAGAAACGAAACTTTCCACAAGCGAGGGTCAAAACAACACAATCTTCTGGAACTTTTTCCACAAACTCAGTGTAGTAAGTCCGCCCTGGTTTAGCACCATCGCAACCGCCAACTAAGAAAAAGTGTCGAATCTTACCCTCCTTGACGGCATTAATCACGGTGTCAGCAACACTCAAAACCGCATTATGTCCAAAGCCAACTTTTACGGTTTTTGGCACGCCTGTTTCTGTAAAGCCAGGCAAGGATAATGCTTTTTCAATCACTGGCGAGAAGTCTGGAAAGCCATCTTCACCTTCTTGTAAGTGATTCAGATGAGGATATCCCACTGGACCAAGACTGAAGAGTTTATCGGTATAGTGATCATGAGGAGGCATTAAACAATTGGTGGTGACAATAATGGCACCAGGAAATTTAGCAAAATCTTTCGTCTGGTTTTGCCACGCCGTACCATAATGTCCGTAAAGGTGCGGATAGGTCTCTTTTAGTTTCGGATAGCCATGAGCCGGTAACAGTTCTCCATGAGTATAAACGGTAATTCCTGTTCCTGCTGTTTTCTTGAGAATTTCCGATAACTGTCGAATGTCATGACCCGAGACTAAAATTGCTTTACCGGGTTTAGGATTGAGAGGAACGGTGGTTGGTACAGGATGACCATAAGTTTGAGTATGTCCAGCATCAAGAAGTTCCATTGCCCGCAGATTTTGTTTTCCCACCTCTAGGGCTAAGTTGACCCACTGTTCTAAGTTTAAGGTTGTATCAGACAATGCAGCGAGAGCCTGATGGGTAAAGCGATAGACTTCCTCATCATCTTGGCTTAACTCATGAGCGTGAAATGTATAAGACGCAACTCCTTTAATGCCATAAAGGACGGTAAGTTTGAGAGAAAAGATATCAACGGCATCTTTCCCCACTTGGCTAATAAATTTTAAGGCAACCTCTGCTCCTTGTTCAACGAGGCTTTCTTGAAAGTCGGGTTCAAAGTTAGTAATCGAAGACCAGTTGATAGAAGGATTGATTGCTTCAATTTGAGTTTTCAGGGTTTCACGGTGCGCGATCGCGCGGGTGATATAATTCTCAAATCGGCTCGGATTGAAATTGACGTTGGTCATGGTAGCAAACAAGGCTTCACAGGTAAAAACGTCGGTGCGGTAAGTCTCAATGCCTTTTGCTTTTGCCTCAAGGGTGACTATCGCTAACCCTTGCAGACAATGAATCAATAAATCTTGGATCGCGTTCACTTCTGGGCTTTTCCCACAAGCTCCAAATTGATGACATCCGTCGCCACTGGCTGTTTGTTCACACTGTTCGCAAAACATGAGTTATTCTCCCTAATTTTCAATTGATGTTCCTTGGGTTTCTACTGCGGATAAGATCAGCCAAAAGGCTAAATTGGTCGTTGCTTCTAAAGCGTGGGGGGCGTGCGCTGGCATATACACCACTACACCTGGCGTTAGCGTGATGTCTTCACCATTGAGGGTTAACGTTCCTTCCCCTTCCATTGCCATCACAGTGGCGTTTTTAGACGAAGTATGCTCTTCTAACGTCGTTCCTGCTGCCAGACAAAAGAGGTTTTGTTGACTGTGGTCATCTTTGACAAAAACTTTGCTCAAAATTCCCGTTTCAGGATATTCAATGAGATTTTTAAGCGTATTGTGATAGCTGGTGTCAGCATTAGTAATCGTTGCAGCCATGATTAATTACTCCTTAATTGCCGAAAAAGCAATGTAACCGAGTTGGTCACAATATTGATTAAAGGTGTTTCTCATTTGGAAAACACGCTCTCTGATTTCCGCTTGCGTGAGTACATTCCAAGCAATTTTCAGCGCCGGAAATAATCCTTCATCTTCAATCACTCGTTTGGGGTTGAGTAAGCCCATTTCTCCAGTTTTGGCTTGTTGGACGGTTAATCCAGCTTCTGCGCAGGCTTGTTCCCATTCCGTTTCCGATAAAGGCTGAGCATTCACCCGAATCACTTGCGAAAGAGCGCGATCAATTTCTTCTCGATTTCCACCGGCAATCATTTCATGAGAGAGGAAAATTCCTCCTGGTTTCAGCACCTTCTCAATCCCTGCTAAAATCTTTGCCTTCCCACTGGCTGACTGCATGGTCAAAATGGCTTCAGCAAAGACATAATCAAAGGTTTCAGTGATTTCTGCAAGGTTAAAGATATTGCCCTCACGAACTTCCACTTGTCCTTCTAATCCCGCTTGACGAATGTTTTCTTGCGCGATGCGGACACTTTCAGGATTGCGTTCAATCCCAACGACTCGTACGCCGTAACGTTGCGCTAGCCAAATGGCACTTTTACCAAAACTTGCGGCTAATTCCAAGACGGTTTCTCCAGGTTGAAAATCAGCCCACTCTAGCAGTTGACTCGTGGCTTCTAGCCCACCAGGGCGCAAGACGGTTTTGCCAGCTTTGGCAAGCACTTCATGTCCAGGGGCAGTTTTGAAATTGATTTTTGATGCTGTGGTACTCATGATTTGATTCCTCATCGAGAGGGAGAGATTAGTTGCTAATCCCTGTCTGGGAAATTGCTATAGTTTTAAGATGACAAAAATTTTCAGCTATTTCTCTGAGGTAGCTCAGTTTCGCCTTTATGTTGGCAACGATTGAACAACTGCAACAGCTTTGGATTCTCCGCACTCTCTCTGAAGAAAACTTATCGCAACTCCAAGCTCACGCTGAAATTCGGACGTTTCAGAAAGAAGAGATGGTTATGATTGAGGAGGATCAGTTGCCAGCTTGTTTATTTGCCTTAGTCGAGGGGACGTTACAAATTCAAAAAACGGCAACAACGGGAAAAGAAACGGTTGTGAGGATGATTCACGCGGGAGAAATGTTCGCAGCCCCCGCCATGTTTGGCAATCAACTTGCACCCGCTACTGTGGTGTGTCAAGAAAAATGCGTAGTGGTAATGATCGATAAAAACGCCATTATTGATGCGATTCAGGAAACCCCAGAAATCGCATTGCAAATTCTCGCCACCTTTAATCAGCGGTTACAGCATTTACATGAAACGGTACATGGTTTAATTTCCGAACGCGCAACGGTGCGGTTAGCCCGTTTAATTCTCTATCAAGCGCAAGAATATGGCACAAGACAGGAAAAGGAAGGCGAGGTTTTAAATGTAAAACTTCCTTATTATCAAATGGCGCGAATGGTCGGGATTACTTATGAAGAATGTACCCGTTTATTGAAGAAGATGGAAACCGCTGTCAGTTATCGCCGTGGGGGAAGGATTTTGATTCATGATTGGGAGTTAATGGTTGCTTTTACCCATCCAGAAGAAGAGTGAAGAGATAATAAATTCAACTGTCATGATAGCGAAAAATAAGCAAGAAGCATAGAGAATCGTTTTTTACATCTGATTGCTATACTTAATTGACTATAGCATTACTTAAAAACAATAATTTTTTATTTTAACCGAGAAAATCTTTGCTCTTTTCTGCTAAAGAAGATAAAATAACTTGGTACATCATTATCACTTTGTAATCATTTTAAGAAGTAATGTCTCGTAATAAGAAATATTATTTTGCGCGCCTTCACGTAGACTATAACAAAAATTATTATGGAAATGATAAGGAAAATTTTATTTATAGGACATTAACTGAGCCTTCTAATATAGAGAGTAGCTTTACCCATCACTTAGTTAAAACATATTGGACTTTTAGTAATATTGGCACTCTAGAATGGGAAAATGGTAGCAAAGTATATATGATTACACTCTTTCTAGAAGAAGTAGATGCATCAACTCAAAGAACTTATCTATTTATTATTTTTGCTTTCTTGTTTTCTTGGGGACTGCTTGCTTCTTTATCAATTGGTTTAACTACACTAAGATATGCTTTGACTAGAGCTAAATATGTTGAAATTAGTAATGGATCTAAATCTAATGAAGAGCATCCTTACATATCTGATAACAATTGAAATTAATAATTTTTTATTTGAATTAACTTTAAACTCTCTCACTTTAAGATTCATACGATAAATTTAGTTAACAGTGAAGTCGTATCCTTTTAATACTTAAGGATTGCTCTTAAGAAGTAGGAGTTGAATAATTGATTCTGTTACTTTCGAGAAAATTTAAGCTCATATCCAACATCAAAATCCATATTACCAAACTTAGCGTAGCGCGATGCCCGAAGGGCGGTAGCTTTGCTTTTGCTACATCGTGCTCCATTATTTATTCACGTCTCTCACTTGATCAAAGCTACAGTAAGATATTCAAGAGAGAGTGGGAGAAAGTTAACCCCTGAATTAGAGCAAATCATTCAACAGCAAGTGGATAGTGGGTGCTATAAATCTGTTGCTGAGATCATTTATACAGGAGTCAAGCTGCTGGATCAGGTTGAAAAGATATATCAAGGGCGATATGAGGAACTCCGCCAAGAAGTGTTACAAGGGATTGAAGCCTCTAATCGCGGTGAAGTGATTGACAGTCAAGTTGTTTTTCCGAATCTTCAAGCAAAGTTAAATGAGCAAAAAGCATGAGTTGGATTTGTAGATTTACCCCAGCGCTTTTTGAACTTCTTTTGTGGTTCGAGTTCAGCATTACTGCTAATGAGCGTCAAATCAACGTCAGTCAGATGATACAGGGATTGACATCAATCAAAAATGGAGTCATTTGCTGTCAGATTTAAGTAGGATTTTGGAAAATGTTATGGTATATTGATTTTTACAGCTTTTTTATCTTTGCTTCAGGAAAGTTAACTGAGTGCTGCGGACAATGCGTTCATTGCTGTCATATATCTTAATGTCTTGTTCGTAGAATTGCGGAAGTGACGACTAAAACTAAGGAGGGGATCAAAAAAATAATCGGGATCAAATTCATGGCTGATGGTTGAAATGCCTACCGTTATCGGATATTTTAGGATTGCACTTCTTCTAACAATCAAGAAGAAGTAATTTAATTTGGCAATTTGTATTAGGATTAACAGCGACTGGGGATCAGCTAGTGTTAATTTAGAAATGTAACGTTTAGTAAAAATCCTTATCTATTCAGTCATGGCTCAAATCCTTGATCCCGTTCCTAACACCCCCTCCGCTCCGATCCTTTGTTGCTATTTTAATGCCACCAGCTCTATCCAAGTGGTAAGAATTACAAATCTTGAAAACTGGTATTTTGAGCGGGTCGTATTTCCCGGACAACGTCTAGTCTTTGAAGCACTACCAGAAGGCCTTCTCGAAATTCATACTGGAATGATGGCAAGTGCCATTCTCTCAGACCAGATCCCCTGTTCTCGTCTAGTTGTGAAAGAGTCGGAGGATGAAGCGGCAGTTGTAGAAGAAAAAAAGGAAAGTGAAATTCCAGCAGCAGCATAGGCGTTATCAAGTTTGATTTTAAGAAGTAAAAGTTTATATTGAAAGCATTAGGGATTGTCTTCTGGGCAATCCTCATTAGTTTGTTGAAAAGAACAAAGCTTCTAACTCACACTTGACGAATCCTTTTACGCTGTCAATATGGGATTGATGTTTTAACTTTTCGTGTGTTCTCCGTTTAATTCACATCAGACGCTATCAATTAAAAACTCTAATCACTAAAAAGAAAGCTATTGAGAACCAACTAAAGAAATATAAGGCTCAATGGCTAAGTATTTTTGGGCAACCGTTTGCAGCTGGTCACTGCTGAGTGCCGCTACACTCGCTTGGAAAATATCATCAAATTCAATGCCTTGGTTGAGCGTCTCATACCAGCCAAACAATTGCGCTAACTGTCCATTACTTTGCTTAGCCAGTGCATATTGCCCCAACAATTTGTTTTTACTGGCTTGTAATTCTTCTGCCGTCAGATTGACCTCGCATAACCGTTGCACCTCTTGGCGTAACCCTTGTAATGCGACTTCCACATTCTGCGGTGCGGTTCCGATGTAGGTGACAAAATGAGAAGGTTCGAGGCGGGTGGGATAAAAAGCAGAGACATCATAAGCCAGTCCTTGTTTTTCCCGTAGTTCAACAAAGAGGCGGGAGGATAAACCATTACCAAGATAAGTATTGATTAATTTCAGCGTCGGGTAATCAGCCTCTTGAATGGAAGGAGTGAGATAACCCAACATAATGATTGTTTGCTGCGTGTTTTGATTGAGAGATTTCTCAGAGGGTTGGGCAATCAGTTGGGGAAGAGAGGGTTTCGGTAGGGGGGTCGTCGGGCGTTGCCAGTCTCCGAAGACTCGTGTTACTTCTGTCACCGCTTGTTCAAGCGTAATGCGACCCGCAAGACTAATCACTAACTGATCAGGGCGAAAATAAGTTTGATGATAGTGTTCGAGATCGGTACGGGTTAAGCGGGCAACCGTTTCTTCCGTTCCTAAGACAGATACCCCATAGGGATGCTGGGGATACATTTGCGCCCGCAGTTGATTAAATGCCAGATTAAAGGGCTGTTCTTTTTGGGCGAGGATATTTTGTTGGGTCAGGGCTTGTTCCAATTCAATTTCTGCTTCGGGTAGACTGGGCGCACGGATCATGTCTCCTAGCAATTGCAGAATCTCAGGAAAATCTGGAGATACGGTTTTCAGACTGAGGGCAAAGTAGTCATTGGTACTTTCCGCATTTAAACCCGCCCCAACCGATTCAACTTGTTCGGCGATCGCTGTGGCGTTGAGATCAGCAGTTCCCTTGGTAATTACCGTTGAGAGTAAATGAGAAACCCCGGCTTGGGCAAGCGGTTCGACTCGCGTTCCAGCATTTTTAAAGTAAAGTCTCCCAGCAATGATATCTGCAGTGGGGTTTTCAATAACAATTAGGGTAATGCCATTGTCAAGAGTGGTCCGTTGCACACTTTGACGCGAAGAGTTGGGTTTTAAAGTTTGCATCTACTGAATTTTTCGTCCGGTTAACAGTTGTCGTACTTCCAACATAGCGGAGTAGGTGGGCAGAATGTGGAGGGTATGGTGAGGAGGCGTTTCTTTGAGGGCAGTATCAATGGCTTGCTTGAGGTTCTCTTTAATAATCAGCCTGAGATCGGATTGGTGCAGAAGTTTTTTGCTGTACTGAATCCGTAGTGCCATATCATAAACGCGATCGCCGCTGATAACAATGGTACCGCCTTGGGCCACTAACTTTTCCGTATCCACATCCCAAATCCATGATACATCGGTGCCATCGGGAGCGCGATCATTCAAGACGATTAAGACGGTTTCGGCTTGACCTTGAGCTTTAATTTCATTGACCGTCCTAATCGTCTCATTCATGCCCACTGGATTTTTTGATAATAAAATGCGGATGGGTGTTCCTTTAACGGTTAGTTCTTCTGCTCGTCCAAAGGCAGCACGAAAATTTTGAATCGTTTCTTTGATCAAGGCAGGAGAAATGTCGAGGGTTTGCGCCGTTAAGACCGCTGCCAACGTATTATATTTGTTATAGACTCCAACTAAAATTTGTCCCCATTCTTGACTGTTAATATCCAGTTTTGCTTTCGTAAAGTCGCAACTGGAACAGTGGTAATCTCCTAAATGAGACAGATAAACTCCTTCGTAATGGAGAGATGCCCCACACACCGGACAATAAATAGAGTCCACCGCATGAGGAATTTCTTCGAGATAGAGTTGCGGTTGATTAAGACCGAAGAATAAGACGGTTTGCGGTAGGCTTTGTCCTAAATGACACAGGGTTGGATCATCAGCATTCAAGATCACAACCGTTGATTGAGGAAGAGGCGCGATCGCGTGCTGCCATTTCTCGCTAATAATATCGACTTCTCCATAGCGATCGAGCTGGTCACGAAATAAGTTTAAGCCGAGGATAATTTGGGGCTGGCATTCGTTTAGCAATAGCGGGAAAATATTTTCATCCACTTCTAAGATGGCATAATCGGCATTCAATTTTCCCAATAAGTTCGTATCGGCTAAGAGGGCGGTAATTAAACCATTGATTAAGTTAGCACCTGTGGCATTGTGGGTTACTTTTGCCCCATTTACTTCTAAAATACTCCGTAACAGGAGAGAAGTGGTGGTTTTGCCATTGGTCCCGACAATTAAAATAATCCCTTCTCGAACTTGTTCACATAACAGGGGTAAGAGTCTAGGATGAAGACGCCGGGAAATTTCTCCAGGGAGAACACTTCCTGCACCTAAACGTAATTTTTGGACCAGGGCAGTCACAATTTTTGTAATTGCAACCGCCAAGCCTAAACGAGCGCGATCAAGCAGTTTCATCTTGGTTGAAAAATCCCATTATTTTGCCTACTTATGATAGGACAATTTTTCTCGCTGTCCGTTACAGGTTCTTTTTTTTGTCAGAGATTACGCCTTCCGTTTAGGAAGGCGCCTGCTCTAACCGTTGGTCATATCAGCACGAGTCTTTCCTAATCTTCATCAAACTGACGTTTCAAAATTGTAGAGGGCATCTCCCTCTTGAAAGGATAAAGAATTATTGGTAAGGGGAACAATCCAGTTTTCTTGCAGTAACCGTTGTCCAAGGCGAATCGCATCAGCCCGACTAATTTGTAGATTATATTCTAACCAGTTAATGGCGTCGCGAGCGGAAAAACAATCTCGGAATGTCCGAAAACCCCGACGCTTGGTTTTAGTAACCAGATTAGAAGAGGAGCGCATTTGGGTAACCAGTTGTTTAAGGTCAATACTAGAAATAAAATCGGAAAAATATTCACTGTTTTCAGACGCGAGACGAGTTACTTCTGAATTTTCATACCAAAGGGTTAGTCGATCTTGATCTTCCACAATCAAGATATAAACTTGTTCTTGATATTCTGTAAATCGTTGCCGACTATATTCAATTGCTCGTGTTTTCTGAGTAATGGGGAAAGTTTCTCCCCGAACAAACACTTTACCGTAATATGCAATACCGGGAATTACTTCTACTTCACCATTTTGAACTTTTCGCGCGACCTGACAATACCGAACTTGGTTTGCACTAAGCAATAACATTTTTCCAACAATTGAAACTTGCTAATAAATCGGAAAAGCAGAGTAATAGCACCGGCTCAACCCAGAAACTGATTAACACTTATTGATTATCTATGGTTCTTGTGCAGGAATCAAGAGTAGCGCCGTAAGACCAGTGAAATTCCTGCCGAAAAAATACCACCTACTCAAATACAAGTAGGTGGTTGCAATGCCAAATGCAAAAGTTAGTAAAGACTTATTTAAATCCCACTGCAGCTTGCCAAACAAAGGCGAGTAGGAGAAAAAACACAGGAATGAGCGGCAGAACATCCACTAAGGGATCAAAAATTGAATAGGCTTCCGGTAATTTGGCAAATAATAAAGCGGCTTGCATATTTTAAGGATTCCTTACCAACGCAGTTACTTAAGATATCGCTATGTATCTTAACATGATTAATCCCATTGCAGACAGGGTGAGGGGGAGTTCTGGTCACTGATCATTCAACCAATCTGCAAATTCAGTGGCAAAGCGATCTTCTAAAATCGCGGTGCGAATCGTCTGAGTAAACCGGATTAATTCTGTAACGTTATGTAAAGAAAGTAAGAGATACCCTAACATTTCGCGCGATCGGACCAGATGGCTCAAATAGGCGCGAGAAAAACTCTGGCAGCAGTAACAGGGGCAATCGGCATCGAGGGGGGTAAAGTCTTCACGAAAGCGGGCATTTTTTAAGTTCCAGCGGTCGCCTTTAACTAACGCAGTACCATGTCGCCCGAGACGTGTGGGAATAACACAGTCAAATAAATCAACCCCGTGCGCGATCGCGTTGACCATTTCCCGATACGTGCCCACCCCCATTAAATAACGGGGTTTATCCCAAGGTAATAAAGGCGTGGCTACGGCAACAATCTCATGAATCAAATCTGCTGGTTCTCCGACACTAACGCCGCCAATGGCATAACCGGGTAAATCAAACTCTACTAACCGCTTTGCGGCTTGTGTTCGCAAATCCCGATAGATTCCCCCTTGCACAATGCCAAATAGGGCTTGTTCCTGGGGACGAGCATGAGCTTCAATACACCGTTCTAACCAGCGTTCGGTACGTTCAGTTGCCAATTGCACTGCCTCATAATCCGCCGGATAAGGGGGACATTCATCAAATGCCATGATGACATCAGCACCGAGGGCATTTTGCACTGCGATTGCCCGTTCCGGGGTAAAGTCAATATATCGCCCATCCCGAGGCGAACGAAAGGTGACGCCAGTTTCGTTAATTTTCCGTAAATCGCTGAGACTAAAAACCTGAAAACCGCCTGAATCGGTTAAAATCGGTTGCTTCCAACCCATAAAGGAATGCAAACCGCCGGCTCGCTCAATAATGGCTTCTCCAGGCTGTAAATGCAAATGATAAGTATTGGCCAGAATCATTTGGGCTGCCGCTGTTTCAAGCTGGGCTGGCGTTAATCCCTTAACCGTTGCCACTGTGCCCACTGGCATAAAACGAGGCGTTTCGACCTGACCGTGAGGGGTTTCAAAAATTCCTGCTCGTGCTTGGGTTTGAGGACAAGTATGTTCACACCGAAACTTAAAAGAAATATTCGTCATCCTCCTCATCCAGCCGTACATCATGACGGGCTGAGAGTACATCGGTCACCATCGCTTCTAAGGTAGCCGCATCTAAGTTGGCATTCGCCTCATGATAATTCAGCGGATTACTGACTGGAACTAAGCGTAAGGTCCGTTGCTCTTGCACTAAATCAAAGTAGGTTTCATTTGCGGTTGTTTCTAACTTGAGATAGTCGAAGCTAGATAGGTTTAAATAAATGGTTTGATTCGCAATTAATGTGGCTTGCAACGGTGTATCAAATACCTCAACAATATATCCTTCTCCCTCTCCGCTACAATTACCATCGAGGTAATGATAATAGCGCACATGACCTAAATCGTTCAGTAAACGATACATATCTTCTTTATTGACAATTAAGCCATCATCAATGATACAGGGAGCAAGGATTTGTGGAGAAGGTTTATTATTACTCATGGGTCGATGGAAATTGCTAGATTAACTGGAAAATTCAAGTTGGCCATTCCCCGGAATTTGATCCTGTAACCTGTGGCTAACCATGGGTCAGAGATTACGCCTTTCTAAACGGAAGGCGCCTGCTCTAACCGTTGCTCAAGGGAAAAAAAGGTGAACACTTCCCAACGCTCTAAGGTTGGGGATCAAATTGAAAAAATTAGGGATCAAGTTCAGCACTCGTTATTTAACTTTACTCAGGTTTAGATCAAATTCAGTTTATTTTAGCTACGACACAATCTTAGCCCAACTTTTTCTTTCTGTTCACCTTAACGATGAAAAAATTTATGAGTTTTATGGATGAGCTTGCCAAATCTTGGTGGGGGGCAGTGGTTTTTTATACGGTGTTTCCTTTGCCGAGATCTTGGTCGCTTGAACTGGGGCAGATTGCCCGTTTTGCACCTCTGATCGGCATTATCATCGGTGGACTTTTAGGCATTGAGGACTGGGGTTTAAGCCTGTTAAACGTGCCGATTTTAACGCGTTCTCTGCTGGTAATCGCCAGTGGAATTGCCTTAACAGGTGGGTTACATCTTGATGGCGTGATTGATGCAGCTGATGGTCTGGCGGTGCTGGATCCCCAACGGCGATTAGAGGTGATGAAAGAGAGTACAACTGGCGCCTTTGGCGTCATCGCAGCGATTGTTGTTGTGCTTTTAAAGGTGGGAGCCCTTAGCGAAATTACTGAATATCGCTGGTTAATGTTGATGTTAACGACCGGTTGGGGACGGTGGGCGCAAGTTAGCGCGATCGCGCTGTATCCTTATTTAAGAGCTGAAGGAAAAGGCAGTTTTCACAAAGCATCATTTCAGTTTCCACAAGATATTTTATTGGGTTGGATTATTTTAGTTTTGATTGCAATTGGGGGCTGTTTTTTGCTGAATTTAGGCGCGATCGTGTTCCTTTTTTTAGGTGCCGGAACCGCCATTCCCTTAATGGTCAGTGGCTGGTTTAACTATCGGCTGGGCGGGCATACTGGCGATAGTTACGGTGCAGTAGTGGAGTGGAGTGAAGCGTTTTATTTATGTGTTTTAACGGTTATTTAAATCGCTCTACCAAATCTACCAAAGCTATTGTGTATGCTTCCGAACTTAACCTGGCAACGTATGGCAAACCAATGATTCATACGCCTGGAGGAACTGGTAAAGCAGAAAATCAAGGGTTTGATGCTTTTATTCCCCTAATTGATTCAGGAATTTCACTTTACGTTTGGACGGCTGCCCGTTTCTTTGCTTCTGTCCTCTTTACTTGCAAAACGTTTGACACGATTCAAGCAGTAGAATACACTCGTAATTTTTTTGCAACGACTGAATTAGAATATCAATCTTTTTAATTTAATTTTTGCAAGAGTCTGGAAGCAGGAATTATTAAAAAATATCGCTTTTTTATTACTTTCAGTAGCTGCCGAAATGAGGATACAAGAATTGGCGACTCAATCGACGGAGCGTTAGGGATTAGTGGTAAAGTGCTAAAGGTGAAAAAGTCAAAACCTTACACGGAGGAAACTATGGCAGATCCAGATCTCTCGAAAGTGATGAAGCAAGAAGTGGGCAAAGCAGCAGCCGATCGCGTGCAATCCAATTCCATTGTCGGCTTAGGAACCGGTTCCACTACAGCCTATGCGATTCAGTATATTGGGGAACGGTTGCAAAAGGGAGAACTGAAAAATATTCAAGGCATTCCCACCTCTTTTCAGGCGGAAGTGTTATCAAAACAGTATGGTATTCCTTTAACTAATTTGGATGCCGTGGATCATATTGATATTGCTATTGATGGGGCTGATGAAGTCGATCCCAACAAGAATTTAATTAAAGGGGGCGGTGCAGCCCATACCCGCGAGAAGGTGGTTGATGCGCTAGCGGATCAGTTTATTGTGGTCGTTGATAGCGGGAAGTTAGTGGATAAACTGGGTTCGACCTTCCTTTTACCAGTAGAAGTGATTCCCATGGCAGTGACGCCAGTAATGCGAAAACTAACCCAGTTGGGAGGAAAGCCCGAGTTACGAATGGGGGTAAAAAAAGCGGGTCCGGTCGTAACCGATCAAGGGAATTTAGTCATTGATGTTAAATTTGAAGAAATTCCAAATCCGGGAAAATTAGAGAGAGAGATTAATAATATTCCCGGCGTATTAGAAAATGGTTTATTTGTTGGTGTAGCCGATCTTGTGTTAGTTGGAGAAATTAAAGGCAATGAAGCCAGTGTTCGTGAATTTTAAGCTTAATTGTTTACTTAAAATCACACTGTAAAAAAGTCATTATAATCTTGATTCAAATTCTTAGAATATCCTGCAATTTTGAATTAGATGCAGTAGGAGATCAAACTCTCCTACTTACTTTCCTTTTATGCTATCAAAATTAATAGCATAAAAGGAAAGTTACTAAACCTCATTTTTTCTCAAAAACACCAATTTAAAGCTTAATTTCAGTTCACTATCTTGAGAGAATAAACTGTCTAAAATATCATCCCTAAAAATGATTTGTGCACTAATCATTTTACCCACTAGGATTCACGAAACTTAAGAGTGAGGCGGTTGCGTTTGACTTAAACTAAGGGTAGAGAGGTAAAGGGAGGGAGCGCAACATGACCCTAACTCCCAACCCAGCCAATGACCCTGCCCATCATTCTCTTGGGTATCGTCGCTAACCCCTCAACCCGATTTGTGTGGCAAGTCAAAGATTGTTGCGGGCATTGGAGTCAGTGAAAAACCCGGAAGCTTTGGACAGAGACTGTTATGGCATTTAATCGATCATTTACCTCTTCGATTTAGATCCGATAACACGTACCGATAGCAGAGCTAAATTTTAGATTATGTCACCCACAATCATTGAATCAGTCTTACAAGAAAAGCGCTTGTTTCCGCCTCCGGAAGAATTATCTCGCCATGCTCATGTCAACAGTTTAGAAGCTTACCAAAAACTTTATGAACAAGCCAAAGCTGACCCCCAGAAATTTTGGGGAGAATTGGCTGAACAAGAGCTAGATTGGTTTCAACCTTGGGACCAAGTCCTTGATTGGCAACCCCCCTTTGCCCAGTGGTTTGTCAATGGCAAAATCAATATTACCTATAACTGCTTAGACCGCCATCTCACAACCTCGCGCAAGAATAAAACCGCGTTAATTTGGGAGGGAGAACCCGGCGACTCCCGGACTTTAACCTATGCCCAACTCCATCGCGAAGTGTGCCAGATGGCAAATGTGATGAAACAGTTGGGTGTGAAAAAAGGCGATAAAGTGGGGATTTATCTGCCCATGATCCCTGAAGCAGCCATTGCAATGTTGGCTTGTGCCCGCATTGGCGCACCCCATACGGTTGTGTTTGGCGGGTTTAGTGCCGATGCCTTGCGCAATCGCTTGGTCGATGCCAAAGCAAAACTAGTGATTACTGCTGATGGCGGTTTTCGGAAGGATAAAGTCGTTGCCCTCAAGCCGGAAGTTGATCAAGCCTTAGCTAATAATGGGGCGCCCAGTGTCGAAAAGGTACTGGTTGTCCAACGAACCAAAGCCGAAATTCACATGGAACCCGGACGAGACCATTGGTGGCACGACCTGCAACCCCAAGCGTCTGCTGAGTGTCCGGCGGAAGTGATGGACAGCGAAGATATGCTCTTCATTCTCTACACGTCTGGAACAACCGGGAAACCGAAAGGCGTGGTGCATACCACTGGCGGCTATAACCTCTACACCCATGTCACATTTAAGTGGGCTTTTGATTTACAAGAGACTGACGTTCATTGGTGTACCGCCGATGTCGGTTGGATTACCGGACACAGCTATATTGTTTATGGTCCCTTATCGAACGGGGCAACCACTTTGATGTATGAAGGGACGACCCGCCCCTCTAAACCCGATGCCATTTGGGAAATTGTTGAAAAATATGGTGTCACGATTTTCTATACTGCTCCCACCGCAATTCGGGCTTTAATGAAAATGGGAGATCGGTATCCAAAAGGACGGGATTTATCGTCGCTGCGCATTCTAGGGACAGTGGGCGAACCCATCAACCCGGAAGCTTGGATGTGGTACCACAAAGTGATTGGCGGCGAACGTTGTCCGATTGTTGATACCTGGTGGCAAACGGAAACCGGCGGCTGTATGCTAACCCCTTTACCAGGGGCAACTCCGACCAAACCCGGCTCAACCACTTTCCCCTTCCCCGGAATTATCGCGGATGTGGTGGATGCCCAAGGCAATTCCGTTGGCGATAATCAAGGGGGTTATTTAGTTATTAAGTCCCCTTGGCCCAGTATGATCCGGACGGTGTACGGCAATGATGATCGGTATCGTCGGACCTATTGGGAACAAATTCCCCCGCAAGATGGGCAATACTTCTATTTTTCTGGGGATGGTGCCCGTCGCGACCCAGACGGTTATTTCTGGGTAATGGGTCGGGTTGATGATGTCCTCAATGTCTCGGGACATCGCCTGGGGACCATGGAGATTGAGTCGGCTTTAGTGTCTCACCCGGCAGTCGCGGAAGCAGCCGTGGTAGGCAGACCCGATAAAGTAAAAGGAGAAGAAGTCTTCGCTTTTGTCATCCTAGAAGGAGATTATCAAGCTAATAATCAGTTAAAGGCGGAGTTGAGACAGCATGTGGTGAAAGAAATTGGCGCGATCGCGCGCCCGGGAGAAATTCGGTTCACTGATGCCCTGCCAAAAACCCGCTCCGGTAAAATTATCCGTCGCTTTTTACGTAATTTAGCCGCAGGGGAAGAAGTCGCTGGTGATACTTCAACGCTAGAAGATCGCAGTGTTTTAGAGCAGTTACGCCAGGAAACATAAACCGAAGGAACCAGGAGGACAAAAAAAGCGTTAAAAGAGATACTTAGATCGTAAAGCGAACTTTCTCTGACCAATCACTTGCTGATTGGTAACCCAAACAGAAAGTTTCGCTTTTTTTATTAAGTCTACTGAGGGAAATCGTTGCGATAATCATTAGAAAATTCGTCATCAGACTTTAACTTAACTTTAGCTTTGAAAAGCTCTGAAAAAATAGTTGTGTGGTACCTTAATTACTAATCAGAGTTCAACCTTTCAAATCTAGGAACGCCTCATCATGACAAGTTCTCTATATATCAGTACGACTGAAGCCGGGAGTGGAAAAGCTCTGATTTCTTTGGGAATTATGGAACTCATTCTCAGAAAAACCAATAAGGTCGCTTTTTTTCGACCGGTCATTAGAAAAGAGCCTCTAGGCAAGCAAGATGAAGATATTAGTTTAATTCTGACTTATTTTAATCTTAATCAAGCCTATGAGCAATCTTTTGGCTTATATGTCGAAGAAGTGCAAGCCCTAATGAATCGGAGTAACTATAACGAGGTCTTAGACAGAATTATTGTCAAATATAAAAAATTACAGCAAGATTATGACTTTATTTTATGTGAAAGTTCTGACTATTTAGGACAAGTTTCTGCTTTTGAATTTAATTTGAATACAGAAATTGCTAAAAATTTAGGTTGTCCGATTCTGATTTTAGGAAATGCTGATCGCAGAAGTGTGGAAGAGGCAGTTGCTCCGGTTAAAATGTCTCTTGAATCTTATCTGGCTCGGGACTGTCAAGTCGCTGGCATCGTTTTTAATAAAGCCAGTCCGGAACTCTCGGTACAACTCCCAATTGCGTTAGAGAATCAATTTGAGAATACGAATTATTTAATTTCTGTTATTCCTTATGATCCCAGGCTCAGTAGTCCAAGAGTGAAAGAAATTGCCCAACAGCTGCAAGCGAAAGTGCTTTATGGACACAATCGGCTCGATAATTTGGTCCTCGACTATGTGATTGCGGCGATGAGGTTAGAACATGCCATTACTTGGCTCAAAGAAGATTGTTTAATTATTACGCCCGGCGATCGCAGCGATATTATTGTCGGTTTGCTCCAAGCCCATCAGTCGGTGAACTATCCTCATTTATCAGGCATTTTACTCTCAGGGGACTTGCAACCCGACTCCTCAATTCGACAGCTCATTGATGGTCTTTATGACCCAATCCCAATTCTCTCGGTTACTACTAATACTTATGAAACCTCTGAGCAAGTCAAACAAGTTCATACCTCCTTAGTCAGTAACGATGATGTTACCCCTTCTGTGAAAGTGGATCGGGAGAAAATTGCTTTGAGTATTCATTTATTTGACGATTATGTTGATTTGAGCCGACTCGAAGAGCAAATCAATACGATTAAAATCAAGGGGATTACCCCCAAGATGTTTACTTACAATCTATTACAAGAAGCGAAATCCCAGAAACAGCATATTGTCTTGCCAGAAGGAGAAGAGATTAGAATTCTCAAAGCAGCAGCGTTTCTCAGCAGTCGAGATATTGTTAATCTAACGCTGTTAGGAAAACCGGAAAAAATTGAGCAACTTATTAATCAAAATCGCATCTCCTTGGACACCCGTCAGGTCAAAATTATCGATCCGGCAACGGCTGAACAATTTGAATCTTATGCGGAAGAGTTTTATCAATTGAGAAAGCACAAGGGAATCACCCCAGAACTGGCTCGTGAATATTTACTCGATGTCTCTTACTTTGGCACGATGATGGTCTATGCCGGGGAAGCAGATGGCATGGTATCTGGTGCCGTTCATACAACTCAGCATACTCTAAGACCGGCGTTGCAACTCATTAAAACGAAGCCCGGTTGTGATCTGGTTTCTTCTGTCTTTTTTATGTGTTTAGAAGATCGGGTACTAGTCTACGGTGATTGTGCCATTAATCCCAATCCCGATGCAGAACAGTTAGCAGAAATTGCCATTGCTTCGGCAGATACCGCCACTGCCTTTGGCATTGAACCCAAAATCGCTCTCTTGTCTTATTCTTCCGGGACTTCCGGTAAAGGAGAACAAGTGGAAAAAGTCAGAACCGCAACCGCGATCGCGCGCCAACGACGCCCGGAGTTAAAATTAGAAGGACCGATTCAGTATGATGCAGCGGTGGACTTTACCGTCGGTTCTCAGAAAATTCCGAACTCGGAGGTGGCAGGACAAGCATCAGTTCTTATCTTCCCTGACTTAAACACCGGAAACAATACCTACAAAGCCGTGCAAAGAGAAACCGGTGCCCTCGCGATCGGTCCCATTGTTCAAGGTTTAGCCAAACCGGTCAACGACCTCTCCCGGGGCTGCACGGTTGATGACATCATTAATACGGTCGCGATTACGATTATTCAAAGTCAGGCTCTTAAGAAACACACTCGCTAAGTGAAGAATAGGGAGAAGAAGACTAGGAGGAGCAAGGAGCAGTTCTTTCTAACTCCCTGTCTTTTCACTCGAAACGAGAGATGAAATCATCAATGGGAATAGCAGCCATCGTGAGAACCTTTACGCTACCTCGTGACGACAACTCAGCAGCCACTCGTGCCATCGTTTCGTTGTCGGGTCCCTCGACAATATTGAGGAAATCATAAGGGCCTAATAGGGCGTATTGAGAAACGACTTTCACCCCATGAGCTTCTAATTCCTTGTTGACCTCTTTGATGCGCCCGGGTCTTTTTTTAATTGTCTCAGCTCCAGAATCAGTCAGGTTGCTCAAAATGATGTATGTAGCCATGACCAAACCTCCTTGTTCAACTGCAGCTTAAGTGGATAATACCGTTTATCAAAAGTCACTGGAAACTTAGCCCTAGTTTGTAGGGAGGTTCAATTAAGGATCTCTCTAGCCACTTTTGAGAATTGGTATAATTTCTCCTCCTATCTTTAATTTAAAACACAATCTACAGTTGAGGTGAAGTGAGTTTCACAATTATTTGCTTTCTGAGGATGCTTGTAACTGTAAATTTAAATAAATGGTGCTGCCAAAAGAATGAGTAATTAAATGCCATAGTCAAATCAACTTTGGCTTTTTACTAACATCAATGGCAGCAACCGTTTGCCGGTAATAAAGGACATTTAAAAGTTAACGCCCCATGCCAAGATAATGAAAACCAACTCCCTGTAACGCTTCTCGATCTAAGAAGTTACGCCCGTCAATCATAACTGGACTATTCATTAATCCTGCCATTTTTTCATAATCAAGGGATAAAAATTGCTGCCAATCCGTTACTAAAACTAAGGCATCACAATTATCAGCGAGGCGTTCAGCATCAGTCTCGACAATTACGTTTGATAACCCGTCACGAATCCCTGACTGAGAAACAATCGGGTCGTATGCCTTCACTTTTGCCCCTAAACGAGTTAACTCGGTAATAATGTTTAGAGCCGGAGCATCCCGCATATCATCGGTATTTGGCTTAAAGGTCAGTCCGAGTAAGCCAATCACTTTTCCTTTTAGGATTTTCAGTTCTTTTTGCAGTTTTTCAACCACTAAAAGGCGTTGTCGTTTATTAACACTAACTGCTGACTTTAAAAGTTCTGCTTCATAATTGTAATCATCCGCGGTGTGAATCAAGGCAGAAACATCTTTGGGAAAACAGGATCCCCCCCAGCCGATTCCTGCTTGTAAGAATTTATGTCCAATCCGAGAATCTAAACCAATCCCTTTTGCGACTTGGGTGACATCCGCGCCCACGCGATCGCAGATGTTAGCAACTTCGTTAATAAAACTAATCTTTGTGGCGAGAAACGCATTGGCTGCATATTTAATCATTTCTGCAGAACTGAGATCGGTTACAACCACATCCACAGGGGAACTCGAGGAATCCTCAGCAAACTCGCGTTTGACAATCGGTTTGTATAACTCTTGCATCATCATCAGAGCTTTCTCACTATTGCCGCCCAAAACAATCCGATCCGGGTTAAAGGTATCATAAACGGCAGAACCCTCCCGTAAAAACTCGGGATTACTAACCACATCGAACTCAGCGTCTCTCGCTGAATTCAGGTTACTGCCCTGTCCTAATTCTTGGAGACGTTCATTGAGCCCATCAAGAACAATCATCCGTACCCAGTCACCCGAACCAATAGGAACGGTTGATTTATTAACAATTACTTTGTAACTGCCATCTAGGTGATAGCCAATCCCCTTTGCAACTGCTTCGACGTAGCGAGTGTCACTTTCGCCATTGGGCAGTGCTGGCGTTCCCACAGCAATAAAAAGGATTTCGCCATGCTCGACCCCTTTGCCTAGATCCGTCGTAAACTCGAGACGACCTGCTTGCGTTGAAGCCTGCATTAATTCTGAGAGTTGCGGCTCATAAATCGGCGGTTGTCCCCCTTGCATTAATTTAACTTTTTCTTCGTTATTATCAACACAAATAACGTCATGTCCAGCATGAGATAGACAGACACCCGTCACTAAGCCGACGTAACCTGTTCCAATAACACAAACACGCATAAGTGTAATTCCTTAGTTGATTTCTTCTAGATTACCCTAATGATTCAAATCTGTCTGCAATTGTTCCGTTAGGATTGGGTGACAGATTGAGAATGGAAAGCATACCGATCGCGAAAATCTTCAATCAAGAATTCTAACCCAGCTTCTAGGGGAACATGGGGGTCCCAGCCCAAAATTTCTTTCGCTTTTGTAATATCGGGCTGCCGTTTCTTGGGATCATCTTGAGGTAAGGGTTTATACGCAATTCCGAGATCAGGATTAATCATGCCTTGGATCATCTGAGCAAGTTCTAAGATCGTATATTCTCCTGGGTTCCCTAAATTCACCGGTCCCATATAATTGCCATTCATGAGACGAATTAGCCCATCCACTAAGTCTGAGACATAGCAGAAGCTACGGGTTTGTGAGCCATCTCCATAAACCGTAATCGGTTCATTACGCAACGATTGAGCAACAAAATTACTGACCACACGACCGTCATTCTCTAACATTCGAGGTCCATAGGTATTGAAGATCCGGGCAACTCGGATCTCAACGCCATTATCCCGGTGGTAGTCAAATGCTAGCGTTTCAGCAATGCGTTTTCCTTCGTCGTAACAACTGCGAATCCCTGTACAACTCACATTGCCACGATATTCTTCCGGTTGGGGATGCACTTCCGGATCGCCATAAACTTCGGAGGTGGAAGCCAGTAAAAATCGAGCTTTAACCCGTTTGGCGAGCCCTAACATATGCAAAGTTCCCATGACATTGGTTTTGACCGTCTTGACCGGGTTAAACTGATAATGAACCGGAGAAGCGGGACAAGCAAGGTGGTAAATTTGATCGATTTCTAAACGGATCGGTTCTGTAATATCATGACGGATTGCTTCAAAGTAGGGATTGCTCAACCAATGTTTGATATTATCTTTGCGTCCAGTGTAGAAGTTATCGAGACAAATAACCTCGTGTCCTTCTGACATTAAACGATCAATGAGGTGGGAGCCAATAAAACCAGCACCGCCAGTTACTAAGATTCTCATTTTGCCAGCAGAATTACGATAAGTTTAATATATAAGGTACCCTTCTCTGCTGGGTATGTCTACAGTGAGGGTAACCAAAGGCTGATTTTTGTCGTAAGAGGTCGGATCAGCAATGTACGAAGGCGATGAAATTAGCGATCCTGACCATTGTCTTGTTTTTGGAAATTGTCAAGATGCAGAAACCCTAGACGCTACAAAAATCACAAATTGTCGCGCTTTACTCATTAGCAACTTTTTAATTGTGTTAATAACAAGAGCAGTTGATCAATAGTTGCCCTCTGTTCCGATGCTAAACGTTGAGAATGATTGAGAAAAATACTCAAGACTAACGGTTGATAATTGGGTAGGTTAAGATAGCCGGATAAAGCAGAAATACCAGTAAGACTTCCTGTTTTTGCCTTTAAATTGCCCTGTAATGGTGTTCCTTGAAACCGATTTTCTAAAGTTCCGTTTACACCAGCTACGGCGAGAGAAGACTGAAAGCTTGCTGCATTTTTACTACTCAACATTCCTTGCAATAGTTGCGCGATCGCGCGAGGAGTTACTAAATTCCGTCGCGAAAGTCCGGATCCATCTGCTAAATAATAACTGTTCGGAGAAACACCTAGTTGTGTTAATTGTTCTTTGATTACTTCTTTTTGGGTTTCTGCCATTAACACTTTTAACAAGGCTTCTGCATATAAATTATTACTATTACGATTCACTTCTTGAATCAATTTACTGACAGCAGGAGAATCAAGTTCTATAATAGGTTCACCCGCGACTGGAACCAAGGCTGCATCTGAAAATTGGACTTGATTAACCTTAATTCCTTGTTCTCCGAGTTTTTTTAGGAGAACATCTCGAAAATAATAATCAGGATTGGGAATCGCTAATTGCCAAACATCAGTTTCAATATCTTGGGGGAGTTTTCCGCTTAAATTAAGTTGTGAAGTGCCAAACTTTCGTTGTAATTCAACTTGATAATCGGTATGAGGTGGCGCGGTCATTGCTTCTCCCTGCAATTGCCATTGTGACGCCGCAATATCATTATCCCAAGCCACTTTTGCCACTTCCTCAATCTTTTGCGGACGTAAGGTTAATGTGACCGCATTTTCATCTAAGATTAAACTATTCACTGCGGTTCCATAAGCTGCATAAACATCTTCCCATTCCCAAGTGGGATTAATCGCAGGAGAATCAAAATATCCCGTTTCTAAAATGAGGGTTGCAATAGAACGAACTCCCTTTTGGTTTAATGTCTTTGCCAGTTGCTCTAAATCATTACTATTTAAAGAAGGATCTCCTTTACCAATAATCTGTAATGTTTGCAATTCCGGTGCGGTCCCTTGAGCAAAAATAGGCGTTATCAATTTAAATTGAGGGGTTAATTCATTTAAAGCCGCTGCAGTTGTCAATAATTTAACGTTAGAAGCAGGAATAAAAAATTGATCTGGGTTGCGTTGATATAAGATCGTTTCAGAAAGCGAAGATTGAATGATCATTCCCCAGCGAGAACCCTCTGTAGTCTCTTCAATAATCTGATCAATTTTTTCGGGTAACTGTTGTGGACAAAAAGCTTCTGAATTGGAATCACTATTGTTTGCTAATACCTTGGTATTGGTTAGCGATAAAGTAAAGCAAGCTAAAATGATGGAATGAAAAGCAAGTTTAATCTTCAATGTTCTAGATTTAATTTTAGTCAATCAAGGATTAAGGTGATTTAAATTTTAAACTGCAAATAAGAAAACATTAAGACTGAATTTAACAAAGCCGGAAAACCTCTTCAAGCATAATTTTCAAATCGTTCAATTGATAAAACAAAGCCGGGCAATACGTCTTCTCCAGATAGTTTTGTTGGTAATTGGCGCACTTCTTTTTCTTTCCCTTGACGATAAATTTCTACTTCCTGATCTTGAGGATTAAATAACCACCCTAACCTCACACCACTGATTAAATATTCTGCCATTTTTCCTTGGAGACTCGCTAAAGTATCGCTAGGAGAACGTAACTCTAAAATAAAATCGGGGGCAATTGGGGGAAATTTTTTTCGTTGTTCAGGTGTTAAAGATTGCCAGCGGGATAATTCCACCCAGGCTGCATCTGGAGAACGATCACCGCCATTGGGTAAGTTAAAAATGGTGGAAGAACTAAACACTTTTCCCAGTTGCGTTTGACGATTCCATAAAGTTAAATCAGCCCCTAATTCAAGTTCTTGATTCCCACTGTATCCGCCAACCGGACTCATAACAATTAATTCTCCATTGCGCGATCGTTCCATTGGAATGTCTGGGTTGGCTAGACAAAGTTGATAAAATTGCTCATCACTGAGATTAACCGGTTTGACATTTAAAGTTAAGGGAAACGTTAACATAGTAACAGTTTAAGAAGAACTCACTTTTAACTGTGGGGCAGCTTTAAGTAGTGTTTTTGTATAAGGATGTTGAGGGGAATTAAAAAGGGCTTCGGTTTCTCTTAATTCTACAATTTTTCCTTGATTCATTACAGCAATGCGGTTACATAAAAATCTCGCAACTGAGAGATCGTGAGTAATAAATAGATAGGTCAAATTAAACTCATCTTTGAGGGATCGCATTAAGTCTAAAACTTGTGTTTGTACCGTTGCATCTAACATACTCACTGGTTCATCACAAATCATCAGTTGTGGATTGGTAATTAACGATCGCGCAATGGAAACCCGTTGTTGTTGACCGCCTGATAAATCTTTTGGATAGCGGTGATAGTATTCTTCGACTGGTGTTAATCCCACTTTTTCTAAAATCGCTTTTACTTTTTCTTTTGCTTCTTTGGCAGTGGCTAGCTGATGAATAAATAAGGGATCAGCGATACTTTCTCCCACTTTCATTAATGGGTTTAAGCAAGCTAAGGGATCTTGGAAAATCATCTGAATGTGACGACGAAATTTTCGTACAGTAATATCTGATAATGTCGTTAAATCTTTTCCGCTGAAATCAACTTTTCCGGAAGTAGGACGGACCAACTGTAAAATACTCCGAGATAAAGTACTTTTGCCACAACCCGACTCACCCACTAAGCCTAAAATTTCTCCTGGAAATAATTCAAAACTGACCCCATCGACAGCTTTGATAATTGTCGGCTCTTTTTTTAGTAATTGTTGAATTAAATTTTGTTCTAAGGTGTAGTGCTGAACGAGATTTTCTACTCGTAAAAGCGGGATTTCTTTTGCTGAGTTGGATGCTTGTTGAGGATTAACGTGAAGATGAAGCGCGGCGTTTAATAGTGACTGTGTATAATTATGATCTGGCTGGGATAAAACTTGTTCTGCCTTGCCCTCTTCCACTAGTTTTCCTTGGTACATGACTGCCACGCGATCGCAGTATTCTCCCACTAAGGCTAAGTCATGAGAAATTAACAGTAACCCGACATTTTTTTCCTGACATAAACGGGTCAGTTCTTGTAAAATTTCTGCCGAAACCGTAACATCTAAACTTGTCGTTGGTTCATCGGCAATAATTAATTTTGGTTCTAGTAATAAGGCTAAAGCAATGGCAACCCGTTGACGCATTCCCCCGCTGAATTCATGGGGATATTGTGACCAGCGATTCGCCGGAATTTTCACCGCTTCCAAAGCAGCGATCGCGCTTTTTTTTGCTTCCTTTTGCGATAATTGGGGACGATGGGCTTGCAGGGTTTCCAAGCAGTGAGTGCCAATGGTCATCAAAGGATTTAAGCGCGTCATCGGATCTTGGAACACCAGGGAAACTGCTTCCCCGCGAAATTTGCGCAGGCGTGACGGCGTCATCTTGAGAATTGATTCGCCCTGAAATCGCAGATCCCCTTCTACTGTTGCATTCCTTAACAAGTGCATGACCGCCCGTCCTAGGGTTGATTTGCCACACCCCGATTCTCCTACTAATCCCAATCGTTCTCCTGCTTGTAAAGAAAGGGAAACATCATCAACGGCAGTTGTTACACTAGAAGATAAGCGAGTGGAGTAACTAATTTTTAGGTGCTTCAGAGACAGTAGAGCCTCAGACATCGTGTTAATTGTCATTCTTCTGTAAATGCAGTCGCGAAATGAATTAATTTTGCCACGCGATCGCGCACTCTGGCTAAACGTTGTTGAGAAGTCTCACTCCTCTGTGAGGTTTGCAAGAACATCATCTCGTTTTGTAATAAGCGCATCAGACGATGAACTTCCGTTTGGGAAGATTGCCAACGAGATAAGGTTTCACCCGTGAGTTCTTCTCCCGTTAAAGACATAATTTCTTCCTGGAATTGTTGCTGCAATTCCGAAAAAACAGACTTCAACGTTACGGGATTAGCCTCTTCTTGAAGCTGTCTCTGTAACTGATTTAACTTCTCTAAAAACCTCTGGTAAGCGTTCCGATAAGATAGGGGTAACATGATGTGCTGAATTTACGTTACAATTTCTGAAATTAACGGCTATGTTAAAAACCCTTAACTTAACTTTTGCGTAACAGTCAGGACGCTTGCCTTCTTTTAAATTAGGCTTGCTCGTTGACTGCCGAAAAACCAAGCAGGTTAAATTGCCCTTTCCGAAGCCAGTTACCAAGGAAACTTGGTCATTGGAGCCATTTCAATTTTAGTCACACCCTATTTGTAGAACACGAACAGCGAACCCAATTATGGACGCGATGTCTTCGACACGAGCTTTGCTCTACGCGCAAAAAACCCCCACCGAATATAACATACCTTTACCGCAGTGGTTAGCAGATTGCATTGAAATTGCGAATGATCCGAGTCAAGAGAATGAGCATGCCCAACTGATTGCTCATGCTTTTCAGTTTGCTTACCAACTGCATGAGGGTCAATATCGCCGTTCGGGCGAACCCTACATTGCTCATCCAGTAGCGGTTGCCGGTTTAATTCGGGACCTAGGGGGAGGTAGTGCTATGATAGCCGCTGGCTTCCTCCATGACATTGTGGAAGATACGGAAATTACCTGCGAGGAAATTGAAGAAAAATTTGGGGAAGGGGTGCGTCATCTCGTTGAAGGGGTGACTAAACTCTCTAAATTTAACTTTTCCAGTAAAACTGAACGCCAAGCAGAGAACTTCCGGCGGATGTTCTTAGCAATGGCAAAAGATATTCGGGTGATTGTGGTGAAACTCGCTGATCGACTTCATAATATGCGAACCCTAGAACACCTGAAACCGGAAAAACAGAAACAAATTGCCCTCGAAACCCGAGAAATTTTTGCTCCTCTTGCCAACCGCTTAGGAATCGGGCGTTTTAAATGGGAATTAGAAGATTTGTCCTTCAAATATCTCGAACCAGAAGCCTTTCAGGAAATTCGAGAACTGGTGGCTGATCGACGCGCAGATCGCGAAGCCCGGATCGAAAACGTGATCCAAATTCTACACCAACGCTTTGCTCAAGCCGGGATTGAAGTTGAAGAATTGAAAGGTCGTCCCAAACACCTGTATGGCATTTACCAGAAAATGCAGCAGCAGCAAAAGGCCTTTGAAGAAATTTATGATTTAGCTGGGGTGAGAGTCATTCTCAAGACGCGAGAAGATTGTTATCGCGCTCTTGCTGTGATTCATGATGCCTTTAAACCCATTCCCGGTCGCTTCAAAGACTATATTGGCTTACCGAAACCAAATCGCTATCAATCCCTCCACACCACAGTGATTGGCACTTATGGCAAGCCCATCGAAATGCAAATTCGGACCCTGGAAATGCACCACATTGCCGAATACGGGATTGCCGCCCACTGGTTATATAAAGAAACCGGGGGATCTAGCGACTTTAAGCCCACTGCCGAAGATGAAAAATTTACCTGGTTACGGCAACTTCTGGAATGGCAAAACGACCTTAAAGATGCCCAAGAATACATCGAAAGCATCCGGGATAATCTTTTTGAAGATGATGTTTTTGTCTTTACCCCCCAAGGGGATGTGGTCGCCCTTTCCCGTGGGGCGACGCCTGTTGATTTTGCTTACCATATCCACACCGAAGTGGGAAACCACATGAAAGGGGCGCGGGTGAATGGACGGTGGACCGTTTTAGATGCACCGTTACACAATGGCGATATTGTTGAGATTATCACCAGCAAAAATAGCCATCCCAGTTTAGATTGGCTGAATTTTGTGGTTACGCCCAGTGCCCGAAACCGCATTCGCCAATGGTATAAACGCTCCCATCGGGAAGAAAATATTGCTCGCGGACGCAGTATGTTGGAGAAAGTGATCGGGAAATCCGGTTCGGACTCCTTAATGAAATCCGAGCGAATGCAGCGGGTTGCAGAACGATGTAATCATCAAAGTGTGGACGACTTACTTGCTGCCATTGGCTATGGTGAAATCACAACCAATTCAGTTGCCAGCAAGCTACGAGAAGAATCGTTACAGGAAGAAGAATTAGGGAAAACTGAAGGGATTGGTCATTTAGGAGAAGAAGCAGTTCAAAGCCTACCGACAACTACTTCTCGTCAAACGTCTTCGCCCAAAGCCAGTAAGTCGCCGATTGCTGGTGTAGAAGGCTTAATGTATCATCGCGCCGGCTGTTGTTGTCCGCTACCTGGAGAACCGATTGTCGGTGTCGTAACCCGTACTAAGGGCGTAACGATTCACCGCCAAGATTGCTCAAATGTGGAAAACATAGATAGCAATCGTGTCATTCCAGTTGATTGGAATCCCATTAATGGCAATGATCAGGGTCGTGCTCCCACTTATACGGTAGATTTAGAAGTAGAAGTGATTGATCGCGTTGGGATTTTCCGAGATATTCTGGCTCGCTTGAGCGATCAACATATCAATGTTAGTAATGCCAGTGTGAAAACGGGTAAAGGCAAACCTGCCTTAATTAGCCTTTCCATTGAAGTGAAGGATCATCAGCAAATGCAACACTCCTTTAATCAAATTAAGCAGATGAGTGATGTGCTCAAGCTACGGCGCGTTCATCAGTGCAGTGATTCTTGACGCTCCAAAATCTGAAGAAGTTGGATTCTTGGGCTGAATCTTGCCTCCGTCAACTCAGTGGATTTTGGTCTTACAGTTAAGTCAATGCTTGGTCAATCAACAACAAAGCAGGGCAGAGCAATGCCCTACCCTACTCTTAATGAATGAGTGGTGTTAGATTTTAGTAATCAAAATCATCAGCACCAGCGCCAGCACCTGCTTTTTCTTTCTCAGGTTTATCAGCAACAATGCACTCAGTGGTGAGAACCATCGATGCGATTGAGGCAGCGTTTTGCAGGGCAGAACGAGTGACTTTTGCCGGGTCAACAATTCCTGCTTCTAACAAGTCAGTGAAGGTATCATCAGCAGCGTTGTAGCCGACGTTAAAGTCTTTTTCTTTCACCCGTTCAGCAATCACTGCACCATTAGCTCCGGCATTTTCCGCAATGCGTTTGAGCGGAGCCGTTAAGGTGCGCATGACAATCATGGCACCGGTGAGAGCCTCACCCGTCAGATTGTCTTTGGCCCATTTTTCTAAGTCTGGAGCAAGGTGGGCTAAAGTGGTACCGCCACCGGGAACAATTCCTTCTTCCACCGCCGCTTTGGTGGCGTTGATCGCATCTTCTAAGCGCAGCTTACGATCTTTCATTTCCGTTTCGGTGGCTGCTCCCACTTTGATCACAGCAACACCGCCAGAGAGTTTACCCAGACGCTCTTGTAACTTCTCTTTGTCGTAGCTGGATTCAGTTTCTTCAATTTGACGACGAATCTGCTCACAACGGGTTTTAACCGCTTCTTCGTTCCCTTCAGCGACAACTGTGGTGTTGTCTTTGGTAATCGTGATCCGACGAGCGGTTCCGAGCATATCTTGGGTGGTGTTTTCCAGTTTCAAGCCTGCATCTTCGGTAATGACTCGACCACCGGTTAAGACGGCAATGTCTTCTAACATTTGCTTACGGCGATCGCCGAATCCGGGCGCTTTGACAGCAGCAACGTTTAAGACACCACGGAGACGGTTCACCACTAATGTGGCAAGCGCTTCTTTCTCGATATCTTCAGCGATGATCAGTAAGGGCTTACCGGAACGAGAAACCTGTTCTAAAACGGGAACAATGTCTTGAACAACGGTAATTTTCTTATCGGTGAGCAGGATATAAGGATCGTCTAAAACGGCTTCCATCCGCTCAGTATCAGTGGCGAAATAAGGAGAGATATAGCCTTTATCAAAGCGCATCCCTTCTGTGATTTCCAATTCGGTGGTCATGGATTTCCCTTCTTCGAGGGAGATGACCCCTTCTTTGCCCACTTTTTCCATCGCTTGGGCAATCATCTCACCGACTTCTGGGTCGTTACCAGCCGAGATGGTTCCCACTTGCGCGATCGCCTTCGGATCACTGATATCAGTGGCGTGTTCTTTAATTTTTTCCACTAAGAAGGCTACGGCTTTATCAATACCGCGTTTGAGAGAAATCGCGTTGGCACCAGCAGCAACGTTTCTTAACCCCTCTTTGACTAAAGCATGGGCAAGGATGATTGAGGTAGTGGTTCCGTCACCCGCAGCATCGTTGGTTTTGGATGCCGCTTGGCGAATTAAAGAGACACCCGTATTTTCAACATGGTCTTCCAGTTCGATTTCTTTGGCAATCGTTACACCGTCGTTGATAATTTGCGGTGCGCCAAATTTCTTCTCGAGAACCACGTTACGTCCTTTAGGTCCGAGGGTGACAGCAACAGATTCAGCGAGGAGGTCAATACCACGTTCCAAAGCGCGACGGGCTTGCTCGTTATAAATGATGGATTTAGCCATAGTAGTTTCCCTTTTGATTAATCCTTAATGGTTGACTTAGTTAACAATGGCGAGAATGTCGCTTTCTTTCAGGAGAACGTAATCTTCATTACTGAGTTTGATATCGGTTCCTGCATACTTGGAATAGAGAACTTTGTCTCCAACTTTGACTTCCGGTTCAGTACGACTACCGTCATCGTTGCGTTTGCCAGGACCGACCTGCACAACTTCTCCAACTTGAGGCTTTTCTTTTGCGGTATCAGGGAGAAGAATACCGCCGGCCGTTTTTTCTTCTTGCGGACTAATTTTGACAAAGACGCGGTCTGCAAGGGGTTTGACAGTAGAAACACTAAGGGATACAGTTGCCATAAATTAATTTCCTCGTTTTTAGCACTCTCTAGTTCTGAGTGCTAATTTAGCCGAAGTAACTGATGCTTGGCAACTAATGGGTGAGTGTGGGTTCCCGTACCTAATTTTTCTAGTTAAGATATTCCTGAGTAAGATCGGTTCACCTTGTGATTAAATATACTCGTTGGGGATTATCCCTGGGATAGTAATAATGGAAGAAACAGCAAATGTGAATAAGGAGTGTCTAGAAACGCTACAAACAACAGTGGAGCGTTTAGGACTGCAAAAAATTCAACGGCATCTTTTCTTATGTGCCGACCAAACGAAGCCGAAGTGTTGTTCTCGTGAAGAGGGGTTAGCTACTTGGAATTACTTGAAGCAACGGTTACAAGAACTGGGATTAGATGATCCCAAGGCGGATTCATCTTGTTTGGTCTTTCGGACTAAAGCAAATTGCCTACGGGTGTGTTGTTCGGGACCGATTTTGTTAATTTACCCGGATGGGATCTGGTATCATCGCGTAACTCCCAGCGCGATCGAGCGGATCATTCAAGAACATTTACTGAAAAATCAAGTGGTGGAAGACCATTTGTTTTTCAATCATGCCTTACCAACACCGAATTAAAAAATGTGAATTATGCAACAAGAAATGTGAGATGATTTGCGATAAAATACTTAGAGACGTTTGCGACTTTTTTCGATTAAATTGAAAAATCTACTCCTACGAATTGGCAAGTACAAATGATACAAATGAAACAAGTACAAATGAAAGATAACCACGTAGATGACGAAACCAAGCAGCTACTCCTCATTGACGATGATCCCAATTTAATCCTTTTAGTACAAGACTATCTGGAATTTCAAGGATATCAAGTGCTCACTGCAGATAATGGAAAAGATGCTCTTGCTATCTTAGAACATGAGACTCCGGATCTCATTATTTGTGATATTATGATGCCTGAGATGGATGGGTATGAATTGGTAGAACAAATTCGCCAAGATGATCGGATTAGCTGGATTCCAGTTCTCTTTTTATCAGCAAAAGGACAAACCACAGACCGGGTCAAGGGTTTAAATACAGGTGCGGATGTTTATTTAGTTAAGCCGTTTGAACCAGAAGAATTAGTCGCTCAGGTGGAATCTTCCCTCAAGCAAGCGCAACGTCTCATGGAGAAAAGTGGCGGGGGGATTAATGGGAGTCAGGGGGAACAAATTCAAGTCCCGGCAGATGTTACTCTCACCCGTACTGAAACGAAAGTTGTCCAGTTTGTTGCCCAAGGATTAGCGAATCGAGAAATTGCAGAAAAGCTCAATGTGAGCCAACGCACGGTTGAGTCTCATGTCTCTAATATGTTGAATAAAACCCGACTTCATAATCGCACTGAACTCGCACGCTGGGCCATTCAAAATCGCTTAGCGTATTAGTTTGACTCCCCATCGTAACTGACGATAATGATGGCTGATGCCGTCAATTCCAGCCAAGAGGAGCCATGCGAAAAGATTCAAGCGGAGATCGAAGAGGGTAATATCGAGTAAATTAAAAAGGCTAAGGGCGCAAAAGGCAATAATGAAGGTCAAGAAAATAAGCTGGTCTTTTTGCCATTGCTCAGCACCGGGAGTGGGGGTAAGCTTATGCCAAATGCTCAGTAGGATATTGGCACGAGTAATGATACTGCCAATTAAGGCAAACAACAATAACCCCCCCGGAATGCCGATTTCTGCAATCAACATTAAGGGGAAGTTATGAGGATGTCCCAGCCAAATTCCCATTTGTTCTTGATAAAGAGGAGTAAAATTGCGTAATCCCCAGCCTAGTAAAGGACGATCTTGAATTAAGTCCCAGGTAAACTGCCATTGGGTAGTGCGGAGGGTCGCAAGCGGGCGATCATACATTTGATCGTTAAGACGAGCCCAAATCGAACGCGGCACCACTTGCCGTAACCCTTGATCAAGGGGAGAAGGAGCAAAAGCTGCGCCCAGCACGGCACTGAGGATTACACCTCCCATTGCTAGTAGCCAGTACCATCGCAAGTAAATGACATAAACGATTATCACGAACAAGGCAAGTGCCCAAGCGTTGCGAGAAGCGGTCAGAAAAAGCGCGATCGCGATGAAGATTATGGCGCCGGTTAATCCGAACCAGCGCCACACCTGTTGTCGTCGCCAGCGATAGACCTCAACCCATAACCCGATGGTCAAAGTTAGCATGACTAATAAATAAGCCCCGGCAATATTGGTATACATAAATACAGAGGCTAAGCGACCCGAGGGATGTCCTCCCGGCATTAATACCCATCCCAAAAAAGGTTGTAGGGCATCTGAGGTGTGCCAACCGAACCTCACTTGTCCAATCCCTAAAACGGCAACGACAACCGCACTGATGACCGCTAATTCGGCTAATCGTCGTAACTGACGAGGTGTTTCTAAGAGCAGATTAAAGCCGAGAAAGACAATAAAAAAAGGGATAAAATTGGCAACTCCTAACCAGGCTTCTGTGGGATGTTCTGCTGCGGCAGCAGTTAACAATAGCCAAAATGATAGGGCGAGTAATCCCCAAGTCAACCCCCGTTTCAGTAGTTCTCGAGGGGCTTGTTTGATCGCAAGGAGCGCGATCGCGAGCAGCCCAAGTGAGCCCCAAGTCGGGAGTAAGGGCAAGATTAAAAAAAAGATTTGTCCCCAATACCATAACTGGGGGCAACGTTCAGAAAAAAGCATTTATACCAATTGCCAGTTCGCGTCATCTTCCCGGAGGAGGCGGATTTGTGCTAAAGCAAACACGGTGGGAATAATACGCCCATAGTTGGTGGCAATCGTTTTCCACCCGAGATCGGCTGCTAAACAGCCCCATAAAATGGGTCCGAGAAACGAAAAGACAGTTCGCACTGCCCCATACCGGGCAGCACTGAGTGCCATACCATGCTGAGCGCTTTTCAGGGCAATTTGACCTTGAAGTTGGGCTGCTGCTGCCGTTCCGCCCCGAATCACCGCATTTTTTGCCACTTGATAACGAGCAAAGTGGAAGGCAAACTGACGAGCAATCTGTTGCAGTAGCCAAGGACGCAAAATAGAACTCACCGCAACCACACTACCGCCTTTCAGGAGAAAACTCATGGGGTTATTTTGAATTTGCGGTGGCAGGGGGGCTGGGGCTTTGCTTTGGGCAAGAGAGTCTTGAACTTTGGCTGTAATTGAGGCTTTTTCTGGGTCAGGAAGCTCTTGCCAAGCCCGAGTCATCAAATTGAGGAAAATTTCCGCTTCGAGATCAGTGGTGGAAAGGTCGCGAGAGAAAGAGAGTTTGAGGTAACTGCAAACCCGAACTAAGATTTGACGATAACTTAACTCTTGGCTGCGTTGCCGCAAAACAGTAAACCCATCGGCAGCCAGAAAACGAAAGCGATGCTCGATCGCGTCTAAGCAAGCAGCATGTTCTTTACTCAAAATTTCTGCGGGTTCTGGGGTGCCAAAATAATCTAGGGGATTAAATCGACGGCAGAATAAAATGTCGATGATTTGCTGGAGTTCGTCTTCTGTGGCAAGTTCCAAAGCAGTTCTCAGTTCATCCAATGCTTTAACCCTCCGCGACCAAGCAAGCTAAGTTCCACTTAATTTTAATCGATCTTTTCTGGGGTCGGTAACAGTTGTTTTTTTGAGATCGGTTGGGGAATCGAGATATCAACGGTGGTTACGTCTTCGTCTAACTGACTGAGATTGGGTGTAATTCCGTCGGAATTGCCAACGACTAGCTTCACCATTTTTTCCGGTTGTAAGTAAGTGTTGGCTACCCGTTGGACATCTTCTTTAGTGGTTTGTTTAACCCCCTCTTGAAATTGGAAAATAAAGTCTGCCGGATAGCCATAATAGTCATAGCGCATCAACCGCGAAAGGGTTTGGGAAGGCTGTTCAAAATTGAAGATGAAGGAGTTGAGAATGGATTCTTTGGCGTATTGCAACTGAGAATCAGAAAGTGGGGTTTCTCTCACTTTTTGAATTTCATCCATTACGGATTGGATAAAGGGAACCGTCGCCTCAGAACGGGTTTGTCCGCCGGCAATAAAATAGCCAGGATAATCGTAACGGGCACTCCATACCCCATAAACTGAATAAGCTAAACCTTCGCGCGATCGCACATCATTCATTAAGGTGCCGCCAAAGCCATTGAGCGAGCCATTTAAGACTCTTAAAGCCGGATAATCCGGGTTATCGAGGGTCCCGCCCAGGTGCCCTAATTCCACATAAGATTGGCTCAGTTGCGGTTGTTCAACCATATAGATGCCTTCTGTTTTGGCTTGTTCAGCAGGGGGAACATCATAGTTGGGTTTTGGCGTTGAAACTTGCCAATTTGCAAAGGCTTTTGCAACGCGATCGCGCATCGCTGCCGCATCAAAATCACCCACAATGCCTAATAACATTGCTTCCGGGCGGATATAACTTTCATAAAAATCAACCAGATCTGACCGTGCAATATTAGCTAAGGTGGCGTATTCTTTGGTTCTGGCATAGGGACTGCTTTCCCCATAAATTAACTTTTGAAACTCGCGATCGGCAATATCTCCTGGGTCATCATTCCGGCGAGAAATTTCCCCTTTTGCCTGCTGTTTGGCTAAAGCAACTTTATCTTCGGCAAAGGCAGGTGTCTTAATCACTTCTGCAAATAAGTTAAAAACTGTAGCTAAGTCTTTCGTTAGACAGTCAAAATTAGCACTTCCAGAAGTCGTATTGATTCCCGTTTCAATGGAAGCCGCTCGTTGTTCTAAAATTTGGTTTAATTCATCCGCTGGATGCTGTTGGGTTCCCCCACTGCGCATCACAGTTCCCGTTAGGGAAGCCAGTCCAACTTGATCGGCAGGTTCAAAGCGCGATCCGGTACGAAACAATGCCGTTCCCCTAACCAAAGGGAATTCATGATCTTCAATTAAATAAATCTTTAAACCGTTCTCCAACTGATACGTTTCGTACTCAGGAAGGGTCACTTCTGGGGGAGCAGAAAATTCTAATTCAGTGTAGTGCTTAGCTTCTGTAGTTGCTGCTTTAGCAAATAAATTGCTATTGCCTAAAACCACAAATAAAGCCACACAAATTCCAATCCCGAACCATTTAATCGCCTTCATATTTAATCGAGTTCTTTTCATATTTCCCAATGCTTATTCTTGTGCAATAATTCGTCCAATGGTGCGATTATCTTCGGTAAACGTCGTTTTTGCCACGCGCTGGATATCATCGGCAGTGACAGCACTAATTGCTTCTAATTCTGTAAATAAATTTTCCCAACTGCCAGTTTTTGCTTCATATTCAGCCAAGCGTCGTGCCATCCCTTTATTCGAGTCTAAACTGCGTAGCAAACTGGCTTGCATTTGCGTTTTCACACGTTCTAATTCTGTTTCAGAAACGGGCTCTGTTTTTAATTTTTCAATTTCTAAAGTTAGGGCTGCAGAAACTTCTTCCAAGCTATGATTCGGTGCCGTTAAGGCATAAAATAGAACCAAATTTGGAAACTTATCTCCGGGAAAACTACTTAATCCTCTTGCGGATAAGGCAACTTGTTGATCTTGCACAAGTGATTGGTATAACCGCGAGGTTCGACCATCACTGAGTAAGCGAGAAATCACTTCATAAACCACATGATCATCATCGGTAATAGCTGGACGATGATACCCTTCAAAATACCAAGGTTGAGAATTAAGGGTTAAATTCACTTCCCGAGTTTCACTTTGCGGCGGTTCGACTGCTGTTACTTGTGGGGGTTCGGGCTGCGGTGAAAAACGACCGAAATAAGTATCAGCTAATGCTTTGACTGCTTCTGGATCAACATCGCCAACCATCGCAACTGTTAACTTTTCCGGAACATAATAGGTTTCAAAAAAATTACGAATATCATCCCGAGTGAGATTACGAATATCTTCTTCGTAACCAATGACCGGACGTTGGTAGGGATGCGTTGTAAACGCAGCGCCTAAAAATTCTTCAATCATTTTTCCCACAGGGGAATTATCAGTTCGCAGTCGTCTTTCTTCGAGAATGACTTGTTGTTCTTTATAAAATTCTCGAAATACCGGATCTAAAAAACGTTCCGATTCAAGAGACATCCAAAGTTCGAGTTTATTCGCCGGAAAACTATAAAAATAAACGGTATAATCAGCGGATGTAGCAGCATTTAAGCCCACACCCCCTTCAGCTTGAACAATTTTTCCATACTCATTTTGCTCAACATATTCAGCCGCTTCTGATTGCAATTTTTGAAACTTGGTTTGTAGTTCTTGAACCTGTTCTTGATTCTTCTTTTCTTGGGCAGCTTCCAATTGTTGATGCACTTGGTCTAAACGCTCAATTAAAACTTTTTCTTGCTGGTAGTTTTTCGTACCAATTTCGCTGGTTCCTTTAAAGGCAAGGTGTTCTAAAAAGTGAGCGGCACCCGTTTTTCCTTCTTCTTCATTAGCGCCACCCACATCAGCATACGTGACAAAGGAAATGACCGGGGCTTCTTCTTCAGGAAGAATGATAAATTTCATCCCATTATCCAGTTCATATTCTGTAATACGGTCCTTAACCCGTTCCAGATAAGGTTGAATCTGCGATGACTGATTCTCTGCTTGTGCAGAGGGAATCATTGGGCTACCCCAAAATAGGAAGAGACAGCTAATAGTAATGATGAGTCGTAACACAATTTTCCTCTAGAATTTACTCGTATCGATCCGTTAACTAAAATGCAAACTTCTGTTACATTTTGTTGAAAATCGTCAACTTTTTTAGTGGATCAAAGCTACCCTATCAATGATAAGCCACAGATCGAAGTCTTATGCAAGTGTTCCGTCCCCAAGCTGCCTCCTCTGCTCAAAAATCGCCCTCTGAAGCCAGTGTGCGCGATCGCGTTCTCAAAACAGCGCAGCGTCTCTTTGCGAACCGTGGCTATGATGCAACCACGACTAAAGAATTAGCAGCGGAAGCTGGAATTGCTGAAGGAACACTGTTTCGACATTTTGAGAACAAAAAGGCAATCTTAGTGGAAGTCGCCACTCAAGGCTGGATTGAAATTTTAACCGATCTCCTCACCGAGTTAAGTGAAATGGGAAGCTATAAAGCGGTTGCCCAAGTGATGAGACGACGGATGTTTCGACTGCATGAAAATGGGGAATTATTAAGGGTTTGTTTCTTTGAAGCCCAATTTCATCCAGAACTGAGGGAACGTATCCAGTCGGAAGTAATTTCCAAAATGACAGATGTGACAGAAGCCTTCTTTGAAACGGCTATGGAACGAGGGATTTATCGTCGGATGAACCCGAGAGTAGTAGCACAAGTCTTTTTAGGAATGTTTACCATTGCTGGATTTTCTAACGATACCATTGTCGAATCCGATGCACCGCCTCACGCGATGAAAGAGATGGCAGAAGGGATTGCTGATATCTTTCTTAACGGTGTGTTAGCAAAGTCAGAACCTGAAAACTCAGACAGTTAAACCTTTATTTAGACAAGAATTGGAAGCAGTTCCTCTCTCAAAGAGCTTAGTTCTTCCGCCAGCGCCTGGTGCTTCTTCCCTCCATAACGGTTTCCCTCTCCTGGGGCGCTCTGAAGAAACTGTATCAAAACAATTAAGATAGATGAAGGACTAGAAAAGTGTAAATAGATTTGCCTTGATAGAAGCAGAAACCCTCGAACTGTTAGAATGGCGACGTTTAGGTGAGCATTTAGCAACCTTTGCCAGTACTAAACTGGGTGCCTACGCCGCCCGTCATCTTCCCATCCCAGAAAACCATGAAGCTAGCTTAACGCTGCTGGAAGAGACCAAAGAAGTCTATGCACTAGATGAAAATTTAACCAGTAGTTGGAAATTTGATGGGATTTATGATTTTGGTTCGGCGCTAGAACGGGCAGAATATAAAGGAATTTTACCGGGAGAAACGCTGATACAAATTGCGACGACTTTAGCAGGAGTGCGACGGTTACGGCGGGTGATTGATGAGTTAGAAGAGTCTCCTCAACTGAAAGACTTAATTTCACAGGTGCGAACGTACCCTGAATTAGAAAGAGAAATTAATCGTTGTCTGGATGATAAAGGGAAAGTGACCGAACGGGCGAGCCCAAAATTAGGAGAAATTCGCCAGAATATTAAAGACCGGCGTGATCGCATTTATCAGAAGTTGCAAAATATCATGCAACAACAAAGCGGTGCGATTCAAGAAGCAGTGATTACGCAACGGGGAGAACGCTTTGTATTACCGGTGAAAGCCGGACATAAAGAGTCCATTCGCGGTATTGTTCATGATAGTTCAAGTACCGGTGCCACCCTCTACATTGAACCGAATTCGGTAGTAGAACTGGGAAACCAACAGCGACAGTATCTTCGCCAAGAACAACGGGAAGAAGAACGAATTCTGCAAGTCCTAACCGAACAAGTGGCGGAGGTGAAAGAAGATTTAGAACTAGTCGTAGCAGTAGCCACCAAACTAGATTTAGCCACAGCACGATCGCGCTACAGTTTGTGGCTAGAAGCGAATCCCCCCCGCTTTGTGGAAAAGAATAGTAGTGAACCCATTACCCTCCGTCGCTTACGCCATCCGCTTTTAGTTTGGCAACAGCAGCATGAACAGGGGATGTCCGTGGTTCCCATTGATGTGCAAATTAATCCGCAAACGCGGGTTGTGGCCATTACAGGACCCAATACAGGCGGGAAAACCGTCACCCTCAAAACAGTAGGTTTAGCCGCGTTAATGGCAAAAGTCGGCTTATTTATTCCGGCAAAGGAACCAGTGGAAATTCCTTGGTTTGAACAAGTTTTAGCCGATATTGGGGATGAACAATCCATTGAGCAGAGTCTTTCCACGTTTTCAGGTCATATTCGCCGGATTACCCGCATTATTGAGGCACTCCAAGCCCAAGAAACAGAAGGTGAAGTCAAAGCATCTTTAGTCTTATTGGATGAAGTGGGTGCGGGAACCGATCCGGCAGAAGGCAGCGCGATCGCGATCGCGTTACTCCAGTATCTCGCGGAACGAGTACGCCTCACCATTGCCACCACCCACTACGGAGAACTGAAAGCCCTGAAATATCAAGATGAACGCTTTGAAAACGCTTCTGTCGAATTTGACGACGAAACCCTTTCTCCTACCTATCGTCTGCTATGGGGGATTCCCGGACGATCAAATGCTCTTACCATTGCCCGTCGCCTCGGACTTGATCCTGAGATTCTGGAAGCAGCAAAAAACAAAATGGGAGGCGATTCCGAAGATATTAACCAAGTGATTGCCGGGTTAGAAAATCAACGGCGAGAACAAGAAGAAAAAGCCCAAGAAGCCCGTCAATTACTGGAACAAGCGGAAAAATTCTATCAAGAAGTTTCCAGTCGCGCCCAAGCCTTAGAAGCCCGAGAAGCGGACTTAAAACGCTCTCAGGAACAAGCCGTCAATGAAGCAGTTTCCGAAGCCAGACAAGAAATTGCGCAAGTGATTAAGCAGTTGCAGCAGGGCGAAAAAACCGGACAAGCTGCGCAAAAAGCCACAGCAACGGTTAATGAAATTGCCACTCGTCATCGTCCAAAACAAGAAACTCCTAAACCCAAACCCAAGTATCAACCGCAAGTTCGGGAACAAGTGCGCCTTCCCAAGTTGAGTCAAACTGGAGAAGTCTTAACTGAACCGAACGCAGAAGGAAAACTGACCATTCGTTTGGGGTTAATGAAAATGACCGTTTCTCTGGCGGATATCGAATCTTTAGACGGAAAAAAACCGGAACTTCCGCAAAAGCAACAAAAAGCATCGACTTCCACGGCGAAAAAGCCTGCGAGTGGGGCACCAACCGTGCGCACCGAAAGGAATACCCTCGATATTCGCGGTTATCGGGTTGCCCAAGCCGAAAGTCAACTGGAAAACGCCATTCGCTCTCAAACCAGTGCTGCACTATGGGTTATTCATGGCAAAGGAACTGGGAAACTGCGGCAGGGTGTACAAGAATTTCTGAAACAGCATCCGCAAGTAGAACGCTATGAAACGGCACCTCAAAATGAGGGGGGGTCTGGGGTCACTGTGGCTTATTTGAAATAATTGCATCTTTTTACCGATGAATCGGTTTTCAATTAAATTGATTTGCTGATTTGCGTCATCCTAAGAAATGGCACTACTGAGGCTAATAACCTCTGCAACAGGGAAGTTAAAAGCAAAGTTATCCTTGATATTGTTGCAATAAGCGAGTTAAATACTCCACAGAAGCTCGAGGCGAAGGACGAGGTAAAGTTTCTTCTTGGTTAGCCCGTTCTATACACAATACCGGAATAGAATATTGATAGGCTTGAAACCAATCGTCCCGCGTGGTGATATCTCGAATTTCTAAGTCAACAGAAATTGTGCTGATTTGTTCTAACTTTTCTTGTAGTCCCTCACAAAGGTGGCAACCCGGCTTGGAATATAAAATTAAGTGCATCATTGCCTTTCTCATGCCTCAGTCACGTTAATGTTAAACTAAACGAGAGCAAAGAATCCAGCACGCTCGGATTCTTGATCGACTGCTCACTGACAGCATCGTCGTCTTTCACAAGTGGGTCGCGCCCGCTTTTTTTATTGTCTGCAAGTCGGATCATGACACATCCTTTGATTCCCCAAATCACCCAAATTGCTACCCCGATCGCGCAAAACCTCGGCTTAGAAGTTGTCGAAGTGGCGTTCTTAACCAACGAAAGTCCCCCCATCTTGCGGGTGGAAGTGCGTAATCCAGAAGAGGACACCAGTCTCAATGACTGCGAACAAATGAGCCGCACCTTAGAAGCAGAATTGGATTTGGCGGAAGTGATTCCGGATGCTTATGTGTTGGAAGTCTCCAGCCCGGGAATTTCAGAACAATTGACGCGCGATCGCGAATATGAAAGTTTTAAGGGTTTTCCTGTCTTGGTGAGCACGGATCCACCCTATAAAGGAAAACAAAAATGGCAGGGAACGCTCAATCGGCGTGATGAAACGACGGTTTATATCAATCAGAAAGGACGACTGATTAAAATTCCCCGTAATGTCATCCAGACGGTAGAACTGGATACCCCATCTTAGAAAGGGGAGAGAGGGAGACAAGGGGAAGGGGTTACCCAATGACTAATAACGAATAACTAAATAAAGGAGATTAAAATTTATGGCTATTGTCAGTTTACCGGGTTTAGGCCGGATGATTGAAGAAATTAGTGAAGGACATAATTTACCGCCGAGTGCGGTCAAAGCAGCGCTGCAAGAAGCTTTATTAAAAGGATATGAACGCTATCGCCGATCGCGCACCCTCGATCGCGATCAATTTAGTGATGACTACTTCGATAATTTTGAAGTGCAACTGGATGTGGAAGAAGAAGGCTTTATGGTTCTTGCCACCAAAGAGATTGTGGAAGAAGTGGAAAATTCGGATCATCAAATTGGCTTAAAAGAAGTGCAAGAAGTCGCCGATGAAGCCGAACTTGGAGATAGCGTCGTTCTCGATGTGACGCCTCAGCAAAAAGAATTCGGGCGCATGGCTGCAATTCAGACCAAGCAAGTGCTGATGCAGAAATTGCGCGATCAAGAACGCCGGATGATTCAAGAAGAATTCCAAGACTTAGAAGAAACGGTCTTGCAAGCGCGCGTGATCCGCTTTGAACGACAATCGGTGATTATGGCAGTCACCAGCGGCTATGGTCGTCCAGAAGTGGAAGCCGAACTCCCTCGCCGTGACCAACTTCCCAATGATAATTACCGCGCCAATGCTACCTTTCGCGTTTATCTGAAAAAAGTTCGTGAAGGGGTCGGTCGCGGACCGCAACTGATTGTCTCTCGGGCATCAGCGGGCTTAGTCGCCTACTTGTTTGAAAACGAAGTGCCCGAAATTCAAGATGAAGTGGTCAGAATTGTCGCGATCGCGCGGGAAGCCAATCCCCCCTCTCGCAATGTGGGATCGCGGACGAAAATTGCCGTCGATACCCTTGATCGCGATGTTGATCCGGTAGGTGCTTGCATTGGGGCGCGAGGATCACGCATTCAAGCAGTTGTTAATGAACTGCGAGGGGAGAAAATTGATGTCATTCGCTGGTCTCCTGACCCGGAAATCTATATCAAAAATGCCCTCAGTCCCGCTCAAATCAATCGTGTGGTTTTAATGGACACCGAACAACGGCACGCCCAAGTTCTGGTTCCAGAAAATCAACTCAGTCTCGCGATCGGGAAAGATGGACAAAACGTTCGTCTCAGCGCTCATCTGACCGGTTGGAAAATTGATATCAAAGAAGTCAATCAATACCAAGAACTCCCAGAAGACACGGAAACGTGGGACGAATCAGAAACAGAGACTGGAGAAGTCTTTTCCCCAAATTCTGAAGATTCTGAGGAAACAGTAGAAGCGCAAGCCTCTCCCCTAGAAGTTAATATGGATGATTGAAAGTAATGTTAGTAACATGACTCGGGAGGATAACTGTGGCAACTGAAGTTCTAGATAAGCCCGCGATTCAGACCGTTGAGAAAAATCAAACCGTTCGCAAACCCGCCCCTCGGTATCGGGTACTCCTCCACAATGATGACTTTAATGGGATGGAGTATGTGGTAGAGACTTTATTACAAACTGTGCCCAGCCTGACTCAACCCCAAGCCGTGGATATTATGATGGAAGCTCATAACTCTGGCGTCTCTTTAGTGATTACTTGCGCTCAAGAACACGCCGAGTTCTACTGTGAAACGCTCAAAAATCATGGGTTGACCAGTACCATCGAGCCAGATGAATAACTAAGCTGCAATCGCTTTGATTTCTAATCGGATTCAAGCCTTACCCAATCATGTCATTCAACAAATTGCAGCCGGGGAAGTGATTTCCTCGACGGCAGCTGTTGTGCGTGAATTGGTGGAAAATGCCCTCGATGCGAAGGCAAATCGGCTGACCATTGCGCTGGATGCCCAACTCTCTCGCATTCAAGTTGCGGATAATGGGGAGGGAATGAGCTTAGAGAATTTACGCTGTTGTGCCTCCCCTCATACCACCAGTAAAATTCGAGCCTTTGCCGATCTGCAAAAAGTGGTTAGCCTTGGCTTTCGCGGCGAAGCCCTCCATAGCCTAACGCAAATTGCCTCTTTACAAATCTTTAGTCGTCCTCGCAAGGAACAAGAAATAGGCTATGGCATTGAGTACGGTCAAGGCGGAACCATACTGACAGAAAAAACGATCGCGCTTGCCCCAGGTACGATTGTCACCGTTTCTGATCTTTTTGGCAATTTACCTGCCCGTCGTCACGCTTTACCGAAGGTTTCCCAGCAATTAAAAACCATCCAGAAAACGATTTACGAAATTGCGCTGGCTCATCCGCACCTCACCTGGCAAGTCTATCATCAAGATCGCCTCTGGTTGCATTTGAGTCCCGGAGAAACCCCACAACAGCTTTTCCCGCAAATTTTATCAAGGTTTCAGCAGTCTGATTTTCAATATATCTGTCAGGAAATGACGACACCTGAACAAGAGAGTGCATCGCATTTGGAATTAGTGGTGGGATTACCCGATCGCGCTTCTCGCCACAAAGGAGATTGGATTAAAACTGCAATCAATGGACGCTGTGTGCGTTTACCGGAATTGGAACAAACCCTTACGTCTGGATTAATGCGCACCTTACCGCGCGATCGTTATCCCATTTGTTGGTTACATCTCCACACTCACCCCAGTTTGATTGACTGGAATCGTCATCCTGCCAAAGCTGAAATTTATCTGCGTCACCTCTCATTTTGGCAGGAACAAACCGCTCAGGCCTTGGCTGAGGTTTTAAAACTCAACCCCGAACAAGTGCCAGAAACGGTTCATAATCGCCGGGTGGGAGAACTTTTGCAAGCGCGAGAAGCCAAGGGCAGCTATCAAGTGAATTCCTCAGAAGCCGATCAAGAAGAAAATCTGAATTTACTATCATTGAGCGCGATCGCGCAACTCCACAATACATACATTATCGCAGAACATCCGGCAGGAATCTGGCTCATTGAGCAGCATATTGCCCACGAACGGATTATTTACGAGCAATTAGAAGCACAATGGCAATTAGTACCTCATGATCCGCCCTTAATCCTCAATGATCTCTCCTTATCGCAACAAGAACAACTCGAACGGATTGGCATCGAAATTGATGCTTTCGGGGAAGATACTTGGGCCATTAGAACCGTTCCTAAAATCTTACAAGGGCGCGACGATCTGACAGATGCGATTCTCGAACTCAGTCAAGGGGGAGACTTACAAACCGCACAAGTTGCCACCGCTTGTCGGAGCGCGATTCGCAATGGAACGCCATTGAGTGTTCCGGAAATGCAAGAGATTCTCAATGGTTGGCAACAGACCCGTCATCCCCACACTTGCCCTCATGGTCGCCCGATTTACCTTTCCTTAGCAGAAACGTCTCTTGCTAAGTTTTTCCGCCGTCATTGGGTCATTGGCAAAAGTCACGGGATTTAAAATAGTAATATTCTAATCCCTAACTCCTCTTCTGTCATCGGTGCTTGACCAGCTTGACGCATATATAAGACTTAAGCTTTTTCCTCACTTTTCGGAAGAATATTTTTCTCCTGACTCTTCTCACCCAATTGATGATTAGATCCTTCCCAGACATCAATGGTTTGACGGGGTGAGGATTGAGAATAGCGAGGCTGCAGTTGTCTCCAAAGGAAGTAGAATAGCCCCAAGAGTAGCATTATAATCGCCGGTTCAACCAGTGCCACATTTTTCCACCAATTTTTACCATTCTCCGCTTGCTCTCTGGCGACACCTAAGGTATTAACTTCTTCCTGAAGTTCAGTTGTTCGCTCCCTCAATTCTGGAAGACGACCTTCCATTTCGCCAATTTTTCGCTGATCTGCACCGAGTTCATTGCGCTGAGTTTGCAGTTCCTCTTCTCGAACTTGTAATCTTTCTTCTTTCTCATTCAGCAGTTCTTCACGACGATTCAGTCGGTTTTCTATCACATCAAGACTCTTTTTTTCTTCTGAAACTGCCAAGCCATCCTCTTGTTGACTTTTTAAAGCTTTGATTCTTTCTTCGAGGCGTGCTTTTTCTTCTTTGAGCTGACTATTTACTTCGCGATATGATTCTAATTGCTCCTGCATTGCTTCTCTCTTTTCCACTTGAGATTGATACAGCTCTTTGTAATTAGAACCAAATTCAATGAGGTAGTTATTGGCTTTTTTTAGAATCCGGTACAATTTCCAGTTCTAAACCATATTCTTCACATAACATTTCTAGAGCCTGGAGTGGCTTTTTTTCCGCTGAGGAGCGGACTTTTTTCAAGATTTGTCGTTTCTTTCCTCCTTCTCCTAAAACTGTAAATCCCGTTCCCGCACTGATTAAAAGAATAATTACATCATCAAACATTCCTGCTGTAGGAATAAAATCGGGTAAAACATCTACAGGCATTAAAGTATAAATGACACCAGACAAGATGACACTAACTCCAGAGACGACATATTTTGCCTCATCCCATCGCAAAACCAGCCAACAAAAAATCATTGAAACCAGCAAATAACCAACAGCCCAAGCCTGATTCCACCAAATTTCTTGTTGAGCAATTTGATCCGGCGTAACTTGTTGCCAAAAAAACCCATAAAACTGATCCAGCCATCGCTGTACAATCCCTCTTCCCTCTAGTTGTTGCATCGCTTTTTCTAAAAAATGATCGTAATGAAAAAGGGGAAGAGTAACGGTAATCAGTAAATGTAAGGTGGAAACAGTAAGAGGGGTAAAAGCAATGAAACGTCTCAACCATCTGCTGGGATGGGTTTTGACTTGAGCAACGCGCAGGAAAACTTGACTCATCTTTAACTTTAATGACAACCAGCCAGCAACTGACTGTTGTTCAAACTGCATTCCTAAATCCTGGTATCAAGCCATCGTTACTAAAGCTATGGTAGTTAATAGCCCATACCAGTTTTCTCTCTAAATTTTACCAAAGCTCAACTATCGGATAAGTGGATGTTTGAAAAGTCCTATTCTCAGTTGCAAGCATGACACATATCACTGATTAATCAATCAAGGTCTCCGAGGTTTCTGACAATAACGTATCATTTCTAGCCTATGGGTCAGGATTACTCAGTATTCAAGAGCCAAGCTTTGCCTTGTCACGACGCTTACTGTTGGTGGTAAGACGATTTCTATAGCCCAACACAGTAAGCCTGGGCTAAAGCTTGACTCATTTTGAGTAACTTTTCTGCTGTCCACTGGTTATCTAATTGTTTGGGTTGAGTTTGATTCACTCCAGGGCAGTAAGCACTTGCTAAGTTGTTGCTAAAGTTAACGAGTTGTGTGGTTGTCCAATTTTGGGTACTTGAAATGTTCACAATTGACTCCTTGATTGTTATCCTGAGTTCAATTTCTAGATCCATTTCTATTGTATATTTTCTGTAACTTTTGTTACAGAAATAACCCTGATTTGTTGACCAGGATGGATTTGATGTAACGGACAAGCCAAAATTTAGGAAAAATATAAACTCATGTTTAGAACAGGATACGCCCAAGCTAGGGTCCTGAATCCTTCGGACTATACTCGAATTAGTTTCTAGGCTTGCCGATTAGCCAAAACCTCCTGAGTGATTTTCTCGGGCACTTCTTGAAAATGATGGGGTTGCCAGTCAAAGAAGCCCACCCCTAAGGTCAGCGATCGCAGCTCGATAATAAAGTTCTGCATTTGGGCTTGAGGCAAATAAGCCGTCACTTGATCCCAACTCAGCCAATCGGTGCAGCTTTGATAGCCCATAATTTGTCCACGGTGTCCACTGACCAACTGCAGGACATTCGACGTAAACTCAGAGGGGGCATAAACTTGAATCTCTAAGATGGGCTCTAACAAAATGGGTTCACAATTGAGCATCCCTTCACTCATCGCCAGACGAGCCGCTTGCTTAAACGCTTGTTCGGAACTATCGACCGAATGATATGACCCATTGGTCAGCGTCACAGCGATATCCACGACAGGAAATCCCAGCGGACCTTGGGTGAGGTATTCTTCCACACCTACGGCAACACCAGGAATATACTGTTTCGGAATGGCACCGCCAACAATGGTTTCTTCAAATTGAAATCCTTCGCCTCGACCTAAGGGTTGGATATCGAGATAAACATCCCCAAATGCCCCATGTCCACCGGTTTGATGTTTATAGCGTCCGTGAGCCTGAGATGCCTTACGGATGGTTTCTTGGTAGGGCACTTGCGGTAAATCGGTGCGCATGGATAGGTTATATTTGCGCTGCAAGCGATCTAAAGCGACTTTGAGATGAATTTCACCTTGTCCCCAAAGGATAATTTCTTGAGTATCCTCAGCTTGTTCCCAAGTCAAAGCCGGATCTTCTTCTAGGAGTTTTGCCACGGCTTCGGTAAGTTTCACTTCATCTTTACGCTTTTGCGGGGCAATGGCTAAGGCATAAACGAAGGACATTTTTTCTGGGGTCGGTAAGGGGTCTGGATGATCACCGCTACTGAGGGTTTCTCCGGTTTGTATACCTTCGAGACGGGAAAGGGCAACAATTTCGCCGGCAAAGGCTTCTGGTACTGCGGTTTGTTCTTGTCCCAGGAGTTGATACATGCCACCGGGACGAACCCCATTCAGGGTCAGATTACTCGTGAGTCGTCCTTGCCAAATTCGGACTAAGGAGAGTTTGCCCCCTTGCGGGGAATAGTAGGTTTTCAACACTTGCGCAATCGTTGGAGACGCCGCCTCTGAATCCAGTCCACGCCGTTTTGCGGTAATTTCTGGTGAGGGAACTTCTGCCACCAAAGCTGATAATAGAGGACGAACCCCATAGTCTTGTTCCGCCATACCAAAGCAAACCGGAACAATTAAATCAGCACTGATGTCTTGTTTAAGGTCTTCTTTGATTTCTTCCAGGGAAGGATTAATTTCTTCTAGGAGTTCTTCGAGGAGATGGTCATCAAATTCAGCTAGCCCTTCTAGAAGATCATCACGGGCGAGTTTTTCTTCTGCTGCTGTGCTTTCTGGAAGCGCCACTGGATCCGCTTCTGTCCCGGCATGGTATTGGTAAGCTTGTTCAGTAATCAGATCAATGTAACCAAGGAGCGTTCGTTCTTGGTAAAGGGGATACTGTTGCGGTAATAAAGGACGAGGCGAAACCGCTTTAATCGCTGCCAAAATTTCAGGAAAGGGATGATTCGCCCGTTCCATTTTATTGAGGAAAACCAAGTGGGGAATTTCCCAATCATCAAGGAACTTGAAAATAGGAGCAAGGGTTAAAACGCGCTCAACAGTGGGTTCACAAACTACAATCGCAGCATCAACGCCCACCAGCGCATTTTGAGTTTCTTGAGCAAACTCAATTGAACCGGGGCAATCGAGAAAAGTGAGTTGTAAGTCCTCGAAAGTGGTGTAAGCGGTATTAATTTCAACAGTCATTGCGCGATCGCGCGCTTCCGGTAAATTATCGCCTACGGTATTGCCTTGTTTAATACTTCCTTTGCGAGTGATGTTTCCAGAAACAAATAACAAACTTTCTAAAAGGGTTGTTTTACCGCTACTCGCCGGACCAACAATTGCAATATTGCGCGATCGTTTCGATACGTTGCCATTCATCTTCTTCCCTCCCAGGTTACAGCTCCAACAGTCACCTCGATTTCAGTGTCGAGCGTTACGTTGACTGTCAGATTGCGATTAAATTCAACCTAGTTTGGTTGAGTTTTAATTTGAGCTTAACCTGTTTTTGGCGTCCGATCACCGGAATTTAATTTTTTTTTCTACCCAGCGCAAATGGTCAAATGCAATAGACATCTCCATAATAGCAATAACATGGTAAGATTGAAACAAAATTTGTGTGGTGTGCGATGAAATATACTTGGAGTTACATTCAAAAAAATCCAAAGCAAGTTAAAC
>JAAANX010000150.1 GCA_009909085.1 Cyanobacteria bacterium GSL.Bin1
TCATTGGAAACTGAGCCTAGCAACCCTAAACAACTTTCGTTGTTTGAGTGGATAGGAGGTCAGGTAACTGATTTCCCAGAATCCCCCACTATAGCGTCAGCTTAGTGGGGGAGTATGTCAATCTTGAGAAAGAGTTGAGCGTTCCACTAATATAATTGCAACAATATCATCAATGGGGCGGGGAGGGACGCGCATCCCTTTGGGAATTAGACGCATTAATCCCTTGGGGGGATACAATTCCCAGTACCGATCGCGCGCTTCTAAGGTACTATTGCGCTCATCCACCCTCAAAATAGGAAGCAAAGGAAATTTGGCTTGCAAAGTCGCTTGCCACTCCTTAGAGGTGGTTTGATTTCCCAGGACAATTTTCTGAATCGGATCGTGAGCGTACCATTGTTCAATAGTGAGCAGAGCTTGATCCGAACGAACCACTTCCTGCCGCATCACGGTTCCCGTTTCATTGACGAGAGCCAGACCACACTTATCTCGTCCCGGATCAAATCCTAAGATTAACATTGTAATTAAAAATTAATAACTTAAAATGACTTTCTCGTCTTGCATCACTCTCAAGTTTAGTTGCAAAGGACCCGCTCGATCTGTTTTTTCAGCCGCGATCGCGCTAATGTGATCATAAGGTTCCTCTAATGCGGCTAACTGTTCCATAAATTGAATCACTTCCAGATTACTCTCTCCGACAAAAATCTGTCCGAGAACACCAGCACGACGAGCCCGAAACCGAGAAGCCGCTAGTAGCAAATCAATTCGCTCTGATAATTTGTCTTGTTGGACTTCCTTCGGGATTAAGGGAAGAGAAGCGATGACTTCACCTTGTTGAAAAACGGTCTGATTAGGAACGACATCAGCAAACACACGAATTTTTTTCTCACCACTTAAGTAATTTCCGGCTGTCACAATTTGAACAATGTATTCCTGACCATCTTTTAAGATTTCTTTGAGGCGCTTAATTTGGGATTGGGTAATCACCAGAACCTGTTCTTGAAAGTCTTCATTCCCCGGTTGTGTTGCTTCAATCGCATTTTGATTCGCTTGGCGAAGCATTTGATTAATCACGGGTTCGATCCGTTCTGAATTTGTAATTTGCACGACATTAAACGCCAAGACTTCTCCTTTCCGTAAAGCGACATTTCCTCGTCTGAGAGCTTGGTAATTTTGATAATATTGCTCCAGTGCTTGGATTTGTTCTTGCAATTGATTAATTTGCGTTTCTAATTCAGCCACTTGTTGCTCTTGAAATTGTAAAACTTCATCTCGTGTTTGAATCGTTTCATCCAGTTCGGCAATCTTTTGATCCTGGTTTTCAATCTCAGCTTGCAATTGTTTTCGTTGTTTTTCTAAGGTTTCCAATCGTTTTTCTGTGACTTGAAGTTGTTCTTTTTGACTGGCGAGTTCTTGATCTTTTTTGATGATTTCTTGTTCGAGCTGTTTGCGTTGGGCTAATAATTTTTCCCGTTCCTGGTTGAGGACTGAAAGTTGCTCGTTGAGTTGTCTTACTTTTTGGGAAACTGTTGCTAATTCTTCCTGAGTGGCTTGAAATTTACGATTGACTCGATCTAAACCCGATTGCGCTTCTGCTAAATCTTGTTCAACTTGTTCCTTGTCTTGAACAGCTTCTGCTAAGTCTTGTTCAACTTGTTTCTTGTCTTGAATCGCTTTTCCCAATTCACTGCGAGCGTCTTGTAAACGATTCAGATATTCATCCAAGCGAAAAATCCCTTTCCGTAAAGATTCACTGGTTGCAAATAAAATTCCCAGGGTGCTGGCAGCAATTAAGGTTCCCGTAAAAATAGTGACAAACGTAGCCGTTTGGCGGGGACGCAAGTGGAACATCCGTAAGCGAGCTTTCCCCACTTTGGTTCCTAGATAATCTCCCAGTGCAGCAAGTAAGCCACCTAGCAATAAAATTGCTGCAATTAATACAAGCGCACTGGTCATCATAGGGAAAAATTGTTAGGAAAATTGTTGACTGAGTACGACTGGATTATGTACGGTAATTTTTTTCTTGTAAATAGAAATCATCCCTTCTTCTCGTAATTCTCCTAAGAGGCGGGTGACGGTAACACGAGTGGAACCAATGGCTTCCGCGATCGCTTGGTGAGATAGTTTTAAGTCAATTTGAATCCCTTGATCGGCAGGTTGTCCAAAATCGCGACACAAAATCAAGAGAAAACTCACTAGCCGTGATCCCATATCACGATGGGCTAAGGTTTCAATCATCATTTCCGTTTGAAGAATGCGAGAGGATAAACCTTGGAGCATTAACCGCGTTAACTGCGCATTTTCTCGAAAGGCAATTTCTGCTTGTTCAATGGGAGCAGAGAGAAGTTCTACCGGGGTAAAAGCAACCGCATGATAAAACCGATCAGAGTGTTGACCTGTAATTAAGGACAAAACGCCAAAGATACTATTTTCCCGTAGAAGAGCGACTGTGATCTCTTCTCCCGTTTCATAAACTCGTGACAGTTTTACGGCTCCACTGAGTAAAAAGTAAACTCGTTCTGCCGGATCACCAGGAAAAAAGATAGTTTTTCCTCGATCAAAGTTTTCCACCACTGGGGTAATACCACCCCCACCGATTTGACGGAAGACTTCTTCTAAAGAGGTTTCTGGGGTTGTAAATAAGTTCATGTCACTGACCAACACCGATACAGTTTATTGAATTGACAATTGACAATTCATAATTGACTAATATTCAGAGTAAAGTCCTTCTTCAAAAGAAGGTGTAATCTCTGACAATTTATTGATTTCCTCCCATTATCTATTAAGTACATTCCTAATGACTGACAAAAGTCATGAGAGCCACTAAAGGGACACAATGAGATTAGACTCACCAGGGGCGACCAATAACAGCGCGCCGATTATCAATTGCTGACCAATGATTATCCGTAGGCATTCAATTCGGACGTACCGATGACTATCTATTATCTTTTGTCTATTGCGAGTTGTCCATTTTTGAGGGAGAGCATTTTGAGCTGTTGCCGTCAATTTTTCTTTACAAAAATTATTTTTGCGTAATAAAAATACATACAACTTGTTGCAGAAAATTTCACCACTTTTCAAAGCACAAAACGAATGAGCAAGGGTTCCAAGCAACTTAAAGCTCATGAAGACAAAAATACCGCTGGATTCTTGTTCTCCTCAATATATCGGAAACAGCGTAATCTCGTCAATCTTGTGCGGTCATTGGCAGAGTTAAAGTTTTGTAAATAGAGAGCTTATATAGAAAGATCTAATTAAAAAATAATAAAAGATTATTTTTTCTCATGCTTAGATCATAAAATCAATGAGCGAGGCTTTAAAAAACGGCGATCTAAACAGGCTAAGATGGCGAGTCGATCGCGCTCATACCATGCGGTAAGATTAATCTGGTACCGTCCTTGTTTGCCGGTTAATTTCACGCCAATGAGCCCTAGGAGTTGACGAAAGAGAGGAATGGGCTGCTGGGATTGGGTCTGTAATTTAAGCTGGGAATTGAGAGGAGAAGCTTGTATTTTTCCGAATAATTGTTGCAGGTCTCGGGAGTGATTTGTCCAGGTTTTTTCCAGTTGTAGAAACTGGGGGATGTCCAGGGTAATCAATCCTTGAACGATTGACCATTGCTGGTGCATTTCTTGAATCAGATGTTGTTCGAGAGCTGAATACCAAACCGATTGCATCATTTGTTGAGCAATTTCGGGATGATGGACGAGCCAAAATCGTTCTTGTTTGCTAATAAAAGCGTGATCGTCATATAAAATACGCTTGATAAAGCGTGGACTCCAAACCGCTGTTGTCTCAATGCCAGGGAGTTGTTTTCTAATTAGCTTGTGTGTCGTTTCCGCTTGTTTCCCATGCTGACTATCTCCCAGATAAATGGCTTCGGCGTTTATCAATTTTACAGTTTCTTTAGCTGTCTTTTCCTCTTGTTTAGCCGTAGGACAACTGGGCAAGGTGACTAACTCTACCTCATGACCCCTCTTGACTAATGCCTGATAGAGACATTCCCAGAGCTGGGATTGCTCGTAGTTCTGAATCGCTTTCAAAATACAGAAAGTTTGATAATGGCTTTCTTGGGTAACTGTGGTTACATCTTGCAGAAATTGTTCGACTACTGCTGTTGTTTCTTTTCCTTCTAATAAGGTACTTCCGGTTTGTAAAACCAGTGAGCGCATGGCTTGCACTAAAGCTTCAGGAAACTGGAAACTAGCAGTCTGATTTTGAACTTGTCCGTAACGGGAACACCACAACCACCGCTTTAATTTGGGATCGCGCACTCGACTCATCATCTGGAGTTGAGCATTGGTTTGTAAAATGCCAAAAAACAGACAAAATTGATCCGTAAAATAGTTGCGAATACTGATATCAACACCTGCTTCTGCGGCAGGGGTATAAATGAGATAGTCAGGACAATGGGTTTCAATGTAATCATTGGGATTTTTGAGAAAGGTTTGAATTTCAGGAGCAGCGATCGTTTTAGAGTCAATGCGTACCCCTTGCTTTCCACGTTGCGATAAGAGTTGATCCAATGCTTCGGCTTCGAGTTGGCTATCGGTACAAATAACCGGTTTAGAGGAAATGTCGGAAAGTTGTTCCAAAAGAGGGGAGCGATCGCTGCATTTTCCCTTCCCTTTCTCATCTTGGCTTTCTTGGAGAAATTTAATGGTAAAGGGGTCTCCCTGATAGCGATTTTCTACCTTCACGAGGGGGCGTTCTTTTCCCGCGAGACGATGGAGATAATCCACACACCAATCTGTTAACATCCCATCCAAGCAAAAAATACGTTTGGCTTGTTGCAGCGCTTCGGAAAAGCGTTGGATAATTTCCTCTCGCTTTTGTTTTAGGGTTTCTCCCATTAACAGATGAGTAACCACCGCAATGGCTTCGTCAATGATGATATTTTTTCCGGCAAAAGCCTCTGGTGAAAAATGATGAAGACTATCCACACATAATGCCAATTGGGAGTTGGGAACCGAAATTAAATCAAAGGCTTGCTCGGTTTGTAAATGAATAAAGCCCCAGCGTTGACAAGATTGCAGGAGTAACGAATTGCGATGTCCTAAAGCCAGCCATCCTTCGTCTTTTAACTCGGATACGACTTTCCCCAGCCAAGTGGTTTTGCCACTGCCTAAACTCGATTTAACGGCCAGCACCGTTCCTGCTGCTGGTGTTTCCCAGTCAAAGTATTGTTGATTAATAATATGAGTGGATTGATAAGTTTGATGAGGTTGAGCAGAATGAGTGCTTTCTAGCCCAGCTTCTGCGGCTAATTCCTCCACTAAAGAACGAAACGCTTTTCCCCTTGGCATACCATTTCCGCCTTGTAAAAAATGGCGATACTGAACAGCACCACCGCCGACTTCGCAGCCAAAACAATACCACTCTAAGGTCTGGGGATTTAAGGTGAAAGCCGTACCGCTTTGAGACTGATGACGAGGACAACACCCCCGCCAAGTTTCGCCAAATTGCTGAAATTGATGTCCCGACCAATGATAAATTTGTTCGAGGCTGAGACAAGAGGTGGCTTCTTCCAGGAGAGAACTTAAAACCGGTTTTTCCTTTACATCACTGGGAAAGTCTCGTCTGCGCGAGGTTAAGGTTAGCACGTTAGTGCTTTTTTGAGGTTGTGGTTGATTCTGGCTAATCAGAAATTCACAAAGCCAAGGCGGCGCGATGGCGACTTCTTTTTCTTCTGGTGCAACCAGCCACCGATAATGTCCGGTTTCACGATGAAATGAGGGGGGAAGTACCGATTGGTGCTGGTTATAACGAAATTCTAGTAATTCCCCCGCTGCGGTAGTCCACTCTTCCCATTGGGTAATAGTTTTACGACGAAAAGACTGTAACTTTTCCCGATAGTAAGGGGAAACTTGATAAAGGAGTTGACGACGACCTGATTTTCCCGAAGTCCAAGATACGGTTTCTGGAAGTGGGGCTTCGGCAAGGGCACTTAACAATTGTTCGGCACTACTGCCATCAATATCAAGGGCAAGCAATCCCCCAGAAACATTGCCGAGACGAAGACCATAACCCGAACAAAAGGCATGATACGGTTGACCGGTGCGTTTACTAATTCGTTTTTCTCCTTCCTTGAGTAGATGAGCAATCTTTTGATGAGGGATAAAAGGTTCATTTTGCCATCCTTCTCGATAAGGACGTTTTTCCCACAAGGGCGTTAAACTCCAGTGAGATGGTAAAACAGCAAGGGCTTGGGTTAGCTCTTTTGTGTTGGGAACAGGTTGAAAAGGAGTCCAATCAAGCATTTGGAGGAGTGGCTAGCGAATACAATCTGGAAGAGGAAATTAACTAATATAGCGAATGCTAAACGAATTATTTTACTCTTATGTCAGAAGACTAACTGCTCAATGAAGTTGAATCCGTCAGAGAAATCAAATCCATCTCTTCCAGCGAGGTTGCCGTTTTGTAACTTTTTATAAAGTGATCTTATAGTCAATTTAATTTGTTTTATATCAATAAAATAATTGATTTAGATAGATCACTTAGCAAGTAGAATAAAAGTTATTAGATTTATATGAGGTTTATCCGTTGTCACAGGCAGGAAATGCTTTTAGGGTGGGTATCATAGAATCAAAGCAATTCAAGGCTGTTAAAGCGCCGCTTTTCTCAGTTTTCTTGCTTGTACTCAACCAGAATCGTTTAGATAAAACAAATGCTAACCTTGACTCGTACTAGTACAACCCAAGATTTAAAGCATATTCAAGCCCGAATTGCAGCGCTTGTCCGAGGGATTCAAAGCCAGCCTGATAATCTTGCCGACTACGTTCAGGCGCTAGAAGTTCAGTTGCTATTGCTCAAGGAAGTCATTGATAACCTGCCCCAAGAGTCAGAGTGATCAGTCAATGATAATTTGAATTATTCAAAACATTCTTTGAGTTTCAAGGTTGAGTGGTTTAACCGATAGACCTAATTCAATTTTAGTCAGTGGGAGTGAGTGAACTACTCCAACCTGCTAACGCGAGGTCGGGGCTTCGATACTCGTAGGGGAATGCCCAAATTTGACCTTACGACCAAGTTTAGGACTTCTATCCCCTCCTACCGCAGCCGTCCCCGTTCCAGAGACGGAAAGCATTCTGATTCCTTCTGCTCTTATGTTAGCACTGGCATTCTCGTCACGATCATGGTGAGTGCCACATTGAGGACAAGTCCATTCCCTAACATCTAGGGTCAGACTTTCTAACTCATAATGACAATGAGAACAGATTTTTGAGCTAGGAAACCATCTATCAATTTCCACTAAAACTCCTCCTTTTTCTTTGAGTTTATAGTCCAAGAAGTTGACAAACATTCCCCAACTCACATCAGAAATGGCTTTGGCTAGTTTGTGGTTACGAATCATACCCTTGATGTTCAAGTTTTCCACAACGACTACTTGATTGTTGTCCACGATTTTTCGGGATACTTGATGAAGGTAGTCTTGGCGGGTATTGCTAACTCGTTCGTGTCCCTTAGCGACTAGCTTTCTCGCTTTATTTCTTGATTGAGAACCTTTTTGTTTACGGGCTAACTTTTTCTGTTTCCGTTTTAAGTTCCTCTCATGTTTAGAGAGGTGTTTTGGGTTAGGAAACTTAGAACATTTCTCTCCGTCGTGGACAATAGCAAAATCCTTGATTCCTAAATCAATTCCAGCCACCTTCCCTTCGGGAACTGGTTTTGGCTCTTCTTGTTGGGTTTCAAACAGCAAAGAAGCATAATAATTTCCAGTGGGAGCCCGACTAATGGTAACTGTTTTTAACTTCCCATCTTCAAAAAGTCGATGGATTTTTGCCTTGATTAACCCTTTCATCTTGGGTAGTTTTAAGGCTTTATTATCGACTATTTTGACGTTTTGAGGAAATTGGCAGGAGTGTTTATGGTGAAAACTTTTGAATCTTGGGGATCTTGCACGCCCTTCAAAGAAGTTCTGATAAGCCTTGGTAAGGTTTAAGGTGGTTGCTTGTAAGACTTGGGAAGGACAGTCTTTTAGGAAGGCTGTTTCTTCTTGACGTTTTAACGGAGGAAGATAAGAGTTAAGCGCGGTTCGCCCTAAGCCTTTCCCTGTATCTTTGTAGTGCTGTTTCGTTAAAGCCAAGGCATAGTTCCACCAATACCTAGCGCACCCCATTATTTGATTGAGTTGGGACTGCTGAGAGGGTGTTGGGTATAGCCTGACTTTGATTGCCCGTCGCATCACCGCAAAGGATAACGTAAATTATATTTATGATAAATTAAGCACCGAAGTTTGTCAAACCCTAACACAAATTGATTAGGCTACGTTCTAAGTTCGCTATCATCCCCCTCCTCAACGGAGTAGGAGGGGGAATTCTCGCTCACTTTCTTTAAAAATGATGATTAGAGAAGTTGAGCAAATCATTAATTGCCCAATCTCTCTTAGAGTGCTGCAATAAATAAATCGTCCTTTTACAATGAAAGAGAAGTCATGTATCGACGGAAGGTTAATGAACACAGACTCCATCGAATTAACCGACTCTCGAAAATCTCTCTTTCAAGAAAC